>JASJEI010000333.1 GCA_030064795.1 Pleurocapsa sp. MO_226.B13
TCTCAAAAGCTAATAGCTAATAGCTGAGAGTGCGGAAGGCACCGCCACGTTCTCTGGATTTTAAATCCAGAGAACGTGGCGGCTTTGAGCTTAAAACTGATTGACAAAAAACACACTACCTTAACTTGTCACGAATGGATAGAGACTAAAACACATCACCAATAGCACCACATCTAATCCTATTAATTCTGCTAAATTTACTACCAAACTTGAAAACAGTAAGATTGGAAGAACTAGCACGTCGTTTTCCATCTCCGATTAAGTTAAAAAGTAGAGTTGTGAAACTACAAAGATTTTTAGACCTCAAACAACTTAATCTGAAAACATTGTGATTTCCCATTATAAAATCTTGGATAAAAGAAAAATATAACCAAGGACAGGTAATTTATCTAGCTATCGATCGCAAGCTACTTCCGCTTATTCAAAACGAATGGGCATTGAAGAAGCGATGCAGCGCGGTCTTGGGGGTTTTCCCCATGAGTAACTGCATCAAGACGATGTACTGCATTAAGTAGCATGTCTTGAGCATGTTCCAACTTAGTTTTGCCATCGTTATCAGGCTCATAAATTCGATAATCTATCAACCAGAATCGATCGAGCTCTGGATTGACATAGATGCATGTAACTACTCCAATTCCTTTGATAACTTTTTTGGCATTGCCACTGTATTGTCGTCGGACTAATTCAATCTTGAAGAAAAAATTTTTGTCTAATACGGTATCATCGAAAATCAAATATGCTGATTTGCTGGTTATTAATTGTGATTCAACATTTTTAAATAAGATTCGCAAAGTTCCGATAAGATAAATTTAAGGAGGCTAATAGATATTATGATTGAAGAGTTACTCGGTTGGGCAGGAACGGCTACTTATTTTTTGGCATATATTCTATTTACAGTTAAAGTTATTTCAGTGGATGGTTTATATCTGAGTTTAAATATTGTTGCATCTATTTTAATTATTATTGTTTCAGTAGCTAAATCTTCTTGGTCGGCAGTTTTAATTAATTTTTTCTGGGGTGTTATTACTATAAGTAAAGCAATCAATTGTTCATTAAAATTACCTCGACAAGGTAAATTAATATTTCAAGTATTGATGGTAATTTTATTAGCCATTGGATTAAGTTATAGTTTGGTAGGTAATCGGTATTTTGGTATGTTAATTTTAGCTTGGTGTTCAACTATCGGTTACTCATTGAGCTATTTATTATTTCTCAATCGAGAGCTAAAACTTATAGAATTTCATTTCTGGAATTTTTTACTGGCGATAATTTTAATACCTCAGTTAGTTTTGGATAATAATTGGCAAGTGGTAGCTATTGAGATTTTTTGGGCAGGAATTGCATTAGGGGGAATATTAAACAGAAATTCCCATAAAGAACAGAACTTTTAAATGAATTCAATTTATTGCTTTTATATTTTTCAAAATAGCTTTCAATTTTGATTTATAACTTTTGTACAAGTAAATCAAAAGTTTTTGAGAGGTAGCTATTAGATTCTATTTAAATTGAAAAAATTAAAATTAATATATTGCTTATTCGTATTTGTCTCTACTTTATTTATTTGAATTTCAGCTATTGTTTAGTTTTCAGCTTCTTTTTGAATTATCAGAAAAAAACTAATTACAGGATATTACGACGAAGCAAATAGATGTATAAAAATATAAAAACAATAAAAAGCGAAAAGGCTAAAAGCCAAATTTGGTCACTTGTAAAATTAGCAACTAATTTGAAAACAAACGGATTTTCACCCTGGCTTAAGTCTGGGTTTATGCTCAAACTTCGTCCAGTTATAAAAATTGTCAAGCAAACTTGAATAATAGATAGAAAAGCAATCGTGGCTAAAAGTAATTCAGTAAGGGAATTTTTCCTCCGTTGAGATAGTTTATATAACTCACTAATTTGTTTTCGAGAGCCTTCAAGCTTATAATTTGTATTATTAATGAATTCTTAAAATTGCCAGTTTTCAACAATAATATTATTAAATTTAGATCTCACACTACGCTTAAGATATCTTTGAACATCAAAATATTCACTAATCAGCATATCAGCACGAATCGTAATCAAATCAATTTCTTTTTTTATGGAAAGCATACTATATGCACTTATTTTTTCTTTGAGAGGAATGATATTGTATTTTTTATACCTCCTGAATAACCATTTAAAAAAAGAGCTATAATGCGGACGGTAAATATTATAAGTAATTGTATTGATTTTGTGTAATTCATCATTAAGGCATTCTAGAGCTCCATAATAATACTGAGCCAAATACAAAGCATCAAAAGCATCATCCCTAACCGATTCACTAACATTTTCGGTAAATAAATAATTTAGCCAACTTATTGAATATTCATTATTTTTTTTATTTATCAAGGCTTCAGTATTTTGTATATTTGAATTGTTGCTATCTGTTGGATCAAATGTGTGTTCTGTGTGTTCTAACCAACAACGAATAATATCCTGTTGTAAGCGAATAATATTCTGTTGCAAATTGCAAAAACGGTTTGCTGGCTTTGTTTGAGATTGTTTTTCAAAAATTATAGAACGTGTTACCCATAAAGTAGGATTGTTTTCAGAAGGTTTAAACAATTCAGAGTAAGGAGAAATAATAGTTGAATCAATATCATTATCGATCTCTACTAAATATACCTCAAAAAAAGTCTTTGGAAAATTATTGTAGTAATAATCAATTAAAGTTTATGCAAAAATAATTCCAGCTTTTCTTAATTTTTTTAGATGATCTTGCAAATCTTCTATATGGTTATTTCCCCTCGAAATATTGAAAAAATCTTTTAGTTTCATTTCAATTGTTAAGATAGCAATTCCATAATCATAAATTTTGATTTTAATAGAGTTTTCTTTTTCGCTACCATCGAAGGGTTCTTTTAGACTGTTACAATCAAGGAAACATTCTATTTTTTTAAGAGAATTCTTTTCCTTTTCCAAGAAGTGTTTTGGTAGTTGTTTCACTGTACATTCGATCATTTCGATCTTTTCATTAAAAGCTAAATCATTAGAACTAATTTCAGCGTAACGAGAAACAGGAGGATCTGGTTGATTTGTTGAATCTAAATGATGTAAAAATTCCACTTCAATTGATTTTTCTATATCTTGATAAACTCTACATTTTTTGACATCCTCAAATTTATATTTTCTTATATCCTTAAGTTTACATTTTGTTCCATTCTCAAATTCACATTTTTGCTTCTTAAATTCCAATTTATGATTCTTAGATTCAAATTCACATTGTTGCTCGTTAGATTGACCGTTTTGACTGTTTGTATCGGTCTGGTTTTGGGAGCATACCATTTTGGAATTCGCTTGATTCCAAAACTTATAGTAATCATTGTTCTCGCTGTAATAATTCTTAAGAAAACTTCTGAAACCTATGTTGATGTAAAAATATGTTCTAAATGGAGCGATAAGTTTAAATTTCATTGTATTCTTTAAAAACAACTAAATTATTCAAAAGAAATATAGACATTGGGAACGTAAATTATTTGATCTTTTCGAAGTCCTTGTAGAATTCTAACTTTACTAGCATCAATTTGTTTATTATTTTTTGAATTTCCTGGAGGTTCAAAACCTGTGTCCCATTCAAGGACAAAAGCTTTAGTATGGTTCGGAATCAAAAAACTACAACTTTCATCATAAACATCTTGTTTTTCTTCCAAAAATCCAGGTTTTAGATTAAAATTACTCTGACATTTTTTTGAAAGTGCAGTGTTAGTAGGCTCGAAATCATAACCAATAACCAGAGGATAGTTGGGAGGAACAGATTTCAAAATCACAAAATCACTCGTATGTAAACTTTGTGATTCATAACGTATTTTAATGGACTCAAGGATTCCATTTTGTTTTAATTCTCTTAAAGACTCATTAAAATCTTCGATTAAGTCTTGGTCACTTGGGTTATTTTTTGGGGTTATAAAATAAACAAAATCGGTTCGGCAACACTCCAGAACATTAGTCCGATGCCCATTCCCGCGCTAATTAGCATCGCAATCCAAGCAAAGGTGGGAAACTCAGGGCGAGCGTTTTGTCCTCCCAGTCGGATTTTGCCAAATTTACTAAAAGCCAGAATTATAACTACTCCTAGATAGATACTGACTACTAAAATCATGAACCAACCCATAGCATTGGCGATAAAGGTTTGTAACCTGGCTGCCTGACACATTTATTTGAGGATAGTTAAACTCTGAGGCATTTTAATTCCGAAATTCTGGCAAATGAAATGGCATCATAATATTTTCTTCTAGCCTTTGAAGATGCAAAACAGGGCAAAGTATTTTGAACAGATAAAGGTGTAGGGTCAAACAAACTACGTTCTTTATATAGAACTCCTTTGAGCCATCTAAGACCAATTTTGAGATCACTTAAACCTCTCTCCCAATGCGGGTCTACTTGACTCCTAAGTCCCTTCAATTGAACTGTCATACCATGAGTAGTAGCAAATAAAAGAGCTAAGGCTACCACCAAATATAAACGCTCCAAAGCGGGCGCGATCGCGAATTTTAGATTCTTCCAATTGAAAAGTTCCTGCCGATCGAGTCTAAAAATAACTCTTCAATACGAAATCTTAGAGCGTACTGCCATAGAGCTTGTAGAGTTGGTTCTTCATCAGTAATTACAGCGATGCGGTTATGAATGCTCCCTTGACGTTGGCTAAAACAAAGTTACTTCGGCATTTCCCATCGAGCCCAAGTCCAACATTATGATCCAAAATCGCCTCTGACTTTGGCGGACAAAGGTATTTCAGTTCGATAGGATGCCTTCTTGCCCCATGAATAGTTACGTCACAGGGTAAGCGTAAACAATAGTGCCATTGACTAGTAGTCAGCCAATTTATCAATTGATGGTTGGCAAAACCTCGGTCGGCTAGAAGCATTACATCGGGATACTTGCGGAGTAATCTACGTGAAAGTTTGAGCATTGTTTTATATTCTTTAAATGCTACTGTTGAACTTTTATGTTCCATTACTTTCCATCTCTAAAGGAATCGCTCTGCCACCACAAATCACAGAAAGATGAATCATGCAGTATCGATTCCATAAAACTGTTGTATCCAATGCTAAATAGAGGCGTTGTCCGCTCCAGTGACTAATTGCCGCCATTACTAGAGGTACATACAGAGATTTGACTTTAATTCGATTATTATGGACGAATCTTTGCCATCTTCGTTCAATACTCTGTGCTTGGTTCGCCCTACTTATCACGTAAGATTCCCACTCACGCTCGGTTAATTTTGCTGCTACATATCAGCGCGTTAATCATCCACGCTAAGGCTTTGAGATGCCTGAAATCCCTGTATGTGGAATGTTGACTCAGCAGACTCAGCAGTTGATGATAAAGAAGGGTAGATCTTGACATGGAACATAAAGCTAAAACTATTCATTTTCAGCTTCCCATAATTGCTCTACCTTTTCTTTTTTCTTACCGTATTTTCACTCTTTTAGCTACTTGTGTCAGGCAGCCAGGTTTGTAACTCGCTAAAAGCGGTTTCTGCTGGTTCTTGAAAAATCAGCGTTACCAAAACAAACAGTAAAATTAGTCCCGCTGAAACAAAGAATACTTCTGGGTGAATATCAAACCCCCATTTTTGTAGATTGGTATCGCCAGGAACTCTTCTCGAAGCATTAATGGTAGAACTTACTCTAGAATGAGGTTCTTTTACCTTCACAATTTTTTTCTCCCGATAAACAGCATAAAATTTTAATAATTATTAATTAATAAATTTGGTTATAAATTTTAGGCGATCGCATATAATTTGTTAGCTATTTCTCAATAAAATTTTTCTATTCTCTCGATGAGAGTTCTGTTACTGAAAGTATTAATAGCAATACCTCATGTCATAACTACAACTATTTTATATTTTGCGTTTAATATTAAAGTAGAGCTACTTGGCAAGGTTTTTCATCCCTAAATTCAAGATTCCCTGACAATAACCTTCAATCATTTGAGTTAGTTTGGGTTTGACTTTCAGCGGTTAAGCTCAAGTTTTGAGCTGATCGGGAGCGCAGTTTAGTCTTATCTGTTCTTTTTACGCTCTATCTGATTTTAAAACTGTAAACAAACAAACATTTTTACAATTAGAAACGAAAAATAAATTTAGCTTTTTGGACTTGTAATTACAAGTTTAATTGGTTAAGCTAATTTAACATGGCGTTACTTTTAAATATCTTTTTTGCCAGTTACCATGATCGAAAGAGTGTTAGCGCGGA
>JASJEI010000059.1 GCA_030064795.1 Pleurocapsa sp. MO_226.B13
CTCTTAATTGAATCAAAAATTAGACCAACTTACAATTCAAAAACATGGAAAGCTGCATTACCATTATTCTCCATGGCAAAATGGGGTAAATTTGCCTCAAGATAATCGATTTCGTTACGATCTGTGAAAAATAAGGAAGTAGCTTTACAAGAATAGAAGTATTTAATTTTAGGTACATAGACTATGGCAATCCGATCTGAGTTGTGAAAATTAGTTAATCTGAAATCATCAGTTATATTTCATAAATAATTTAGAATTGCTACTTTTATTTCTCGCTCAAGAATTAATATTTCCCTAAGTGGCGTAAAATCTAGCAAGATTCAACTAGTTGAATTGGCTACTAGCGACCTAGATATCTAATAAAATATTTGGCAATTAATTACGAAATTTATCATTAAACGTAAAAAAACGGCGGCAAAAGAGAGTTATAAGTAATGGGGATGACTTAACCTATCGCCCTCACTCTCTATTAATTTTAAATATTTCAGTGACTAATCTCAATCGTAGTTTAATCGCCAAAACCTTCAAACAATTGCTGATAAAATACAACACCAGTGCTTATCGGATCGCCAAAGAAACTGGTATCGACAAAACCTATCTCAGTAAACTTGCCAATGGCGCGATCGCTAAACCAGGTCAAGATAAACTAATTAAAATCGCTCAGGTATTAAATATCGAATTAGATCGCTTACAACAGGTGTTTAGTAATCCAGAAATTGCCAGTCAGGAATTAGGTTTGGATGGTATTGAATTGGATTCGCCTCAAGCTGTGAAACAAGACTGGGGGGCTGCACCCGATGGTATTGTTTGTTATGACAGAGAAGCGGAAATAAACACTCTCAAGCAGTGGATCGATAAAGAAAGTTGCCGTATTGTGACCATATTTGGCTTAGAAGGAATTGGCAAAACCACTTTAGCCATGGAAGTCGCCAGACAGTTAGAATCAGAATTTGACTATCTATTTTGGCGTAACTTGGGTAATGTGTCTTTAGCGGAGATTATCGTTCAAGATGCTACCAGACTATTTACTAAAACCCAGTCCAAACTCAACATTTCTCAACAAATAACCGACTTACTTCAACACCTACGTAGCCATCGCTGTTTACTAGTATTAGATCGAGTAGAAACAATCTTAGCTACAGGAAGCTCTTTTGAGCCATATCAAAATGGTCATCAAGCCTATGGAGAACTATTCAGACAGATAGCCGAAACCCAGCATCAAAGTTGTCTAATTTTAGTCAGTAACGAAAAACCTAGAGATTTAGCTGTGCGGGAAAGTTCTTCTGCTTTGATTAATTCTATGCAGCTTAAAGGTTCAACCAAAGTCTGCGATCGCATCTTGCAAGATAAAGAACTTCCTCCCTCGCCCGCCTGGAATGAATTAATTGAAGCTTATCGTGGACATCCTTTAGCCTTGAAAATAGTCGCTACTACAATTAAGGAACTATTTAATGGCGATGTAGCCGAATTTTTGCGCCAAAATACTTTATTTCTCGGCGATTTACAATTTATTCTCCACCAACAGTATCGGCGTTTATCCCAGGTGGAAAAAGAGATAATTCACACCATTGCTCAAATAACTAAACCTCAGTCTCTTGACGAACTAAGCGTAAAATTCTCCTCTCAACTACGTCGTTCGGAAATAATGTATCATCTCAATACTTTGAAAAGGCGATCGCTTATAGAAATTATTGAAATAAATAGCACCCACTTTTACACACTTCAGCCGATGGTGCGAAAATATATTAATTCTCAAATTTAAGTTCTTTATGAGCTATTGTTTTAATCCCCATTGTTCTCAGCCTCATAATAGCGATCGACGAGATGTATGCAATAGTTGTGGTTGCGATCTACTCTTAGATCGACGTTATCTAGGCATAAAATTATTAGGGAAAAGTCAACTAGCCCTGACTATCGAAGCGATCGACACCAAGCAAGACCGATTAAAAGCAACTTCAAAAAATGTCACCAAAGTCTTAAAAATACTCCTGACAGACTATCCCAAAGCAGTGGAGCTATTTCAACGAGAAGCACAAATTCTGGGACAAATGAACCATGAGGGTATTCCCAAAGTAGTAGCTGATGGCTATTTTAGCTTTCAACCTCAGTGGAGCAAAAATCTACTACATTGTTTGGTTTTGGAAAAAATAACGGGTTGCAATCTACAACAGTGGTTGAAAAGTCGCAACAATCAACCCTTGAACGAGCAAACGGCCCAAGATTGGCTACAACAATTGTTAAATATACTCTACCAACTGCATCAACAGCAATACTTTCATCGCGATATCAAACCTAGCAACATCATTTTGCAACCAAATGGTAAATTAGTACTAATTGATTTTGGTGCAGCCCGCAAAATTACCAGCACTTATCTTGCTAAAGTCGGGGTAAATCAAGGAGTTACCAGCATTGGTACGCCAGGCTATATTGCCCCAGAACAAATAGACGGTGCAGCTTTACCCCAATCTGATTTTTTTGCTTTGGGACGTACCATGGTTCATCTGTTGACGGGAAAACATCCCCAAGAGTTACCCAAAAATATGGATACGGGAGAGATTGTCTGGCGAGATCGAGTACCCCAAATATCAACATCTTTTGCCGATTTGTTAGATTCAATGATGAATCAATTACCAGGAAAGCGTCCCCTCAATGTCGAAGCTCTCCTTGAGGCTCTAGAGCGAGTAAAACGGTTTCCCCATCGATCGCTGCTAAAATCGCGCCAAAAATCAAAATTGACTTTAACGATCTTACTGACAGGAATATTTTTACCTTCATTTGTTTGGAGTTTATTGAGCTTGGGAAACAGTTTCAAGTCAAAAATAATTGCCAATGCTCCTCTTTGTTACGATCTTACCTGTATCAATCGCGATCCAATCGATAATAAATGCGATCGCGACTCTCAAACTCTTACCTCTAACACGGGCAATTATTCTATCGAGCGAGATTTGCTCAAAGCCTATCGAATAGAAGTGCGTTTTTCTGCTGCTTGTCAATCTACCTGGGCAAGATCCGAAGCTCCTGTAGGTTCGAGTCACTATATTGAAGATCGTCAGGGGACAAAATATGGCTCTGCGGTTGTTCCAGTAGACCAATGGCAAAGACACTACACTGATATGGCTCCAGGCAAAAAGATCCAAGTCCGTGCCTGTGCTGACCCCCCCACGGGAGAAAAAAGCTGCACTAACTTCGTGCAACTATAGTGGCAGGTACTCCGCAACCACGTAAGAAGGACTTATTGCAATATGCCGTTCTCCCCAACCACAGAATCGATCCTGCTACCCTAACTGCTATTCGTCGCGCCTGTGCTGCCTTTTTGACTACTCTCAAATCAGACTATATCAAACCTAGCGAACACGAACCTCCCTTAACTCCGATAAAGCTACTGGAAAGTAAAGGAATTCCCACCGCAGGCGATCGCGCTTTTGACCGAGCCACCAAACACATCAATAGAAGACGCAGATTACTCCTAGCTTTGGTTCAAAATGACGGTTGGTCTTGGGATGCGGTTGCTTCTAGCCTAACCACCAACCGAGCCAGACATTTGGATGATGATATCATCATCGAAGATCTAGTCTCGCATTAACTAATATTCAATTTAAAATTAAAGATGAGCGAATCAAACAATTGGATCGATATTTCCCTCACCATTCACCCAGGAATTCCTTACTGGCCCGATAATCCTGCGGTCAGTGTCGAACCGAGTCAGTGTTTGGCCCACGGAGATGTCTGCAATGTTTCCAAACTGACCATCGGCACTCATACGGGTACGCACGTAGACGGCATCAATCATTTTATCAAAGGTGGTATGGGAGTCGATCGCATGCCTTTGGATGCAACCATTGGTAAAGTCAGGGTAATTGAGATTAAAGACCCCAAACAGATCGAAGTAGCAGAGATAGAACCTCACAACATACAACCAGGAGAGCGAATTTTATTTAAAACCCAAAATAGCGATCGCGCTCTAAAATCAGACACCTTTGTTGAAGATTTTGTTCATATTTCTACCGAGGCCGCTCATTATTTAGCCGAAAAACAAGTCCGTACCGTCGGAGTAGATTATCTATCTGTCGGTGGCTATCAAGGTAATGTGGTAAAAGTGCATCACGCCTTGTTGGGTTCGGGAATTTGGGCGATCGAAGGTTTAAACTTATCTCAAGTAGAACCAGGAGAATACGAGCTAATTTGTTTGCCGATTAAGTTAAAAGATGGGAATGGTGGTTTAGCCAGAGCGATCTTAAAACCTCTTGGCAGTTAAGTTCGTAATAAACCCTTTAGGGTTCAAAAAAATTTACCCTGACTACGAACATATTTATCCCTCTGCTTATTTATCGATCGCCTTTATAATTCTTATAATTAACATCTTTAATCGTGCTACCAATTCCTTGAATAATTCCTTTACCAATTAACCCCAAACCCTTACCAATTACCTGAGTCAACACAAACACGACTCCACTACCTACTAGGGCAATAAACCTCCGAACTAATGGCGCGATCGCATCTCGGAATTCTATGACAATAGTAGTAAACCAAGGAATACCCGTTAACTGTTCTAATTCTGCTTTGCGGGGGGCATAAATATAGAAAGTTCTAATTTTACCAGCATCAAAAACTAATAAACGATGGCGACTTTCAAAGATATTTTGGGGATGAGTAAAATATCTTTCTTGACGATATCTCCAAGACAGTTGATTGCGAAAACGGGCAAGCTCGCGATCGCTTTTATATTCGGATTTATAGAGTTTGTATTTAAATTCTTCTAAGTCGTAGAAATTATTTAAGATTATTTGGATGACTGCATTTGCCAGATGAACGACCAAATTATTTAAGATTAATTCCATGCGGATAATTGCTTCGGAATCGTCGGAATTATAGCTAAGATTATCGATAGTTATACTGGGTTTGCCATTGAGATATTCTATCAACTCCGCCACCCCGTATATATAGTTAAAAATATTATTATTAACTAATAGAAAATCTTGTTCGGCTAAAGTAGTTAACTGCTCTTCTTCTGCTGCTCTTAATTGCCCGTAATGCTGCTCTAAGAAATAGCCTAGAGTCCATAACCACAAGGCTTTTAAATATTCGCTGTAGTCGCGATCTACTGTTTTGGCAATGGGAATTCGATCGACTGTTTCACTCAAACGTTTGACGATCGAATGACACAAGCTTTTTTGAATCTCTGGTCGAAGAAGATCGATTTCTAACAGTAGATTAGTCTTGTTGACTAAACCCAATTGAATATCTGTAACCAGCCGTTCAAACATCGCTTTATTAACGGAGTCAGCAAAAACAGGTAGAGGGGCCAACTCGGTAGGCACAATACTGGTCATTTTGCCTTTGGTAGATGATTCAGTCTCTTGAGATGATTCAGAATTTAAGACAATTTCTTCGGCTACCAGATGATTAGATAGCCAACGAGCAGTTAATAACTCCCGTTTGCGTCCGATTAAAAATACTCGTTCCCAATCAGATAAATCTCGGTTAGCTAGTTGAGCCTCAATACTTTGCAAAGCCCGTTCTAATTCTACTCTTCCAGGCTGACTGATACGACCTAAAAACTTCTGCCATAGTTTTGGAGAAGTACCATCGGTTTGCCAATAAATATTACCGTATGCCACAGAATGTAAACCAGCAATAACCGTATCGATATTAGAACTGCGATCGCAGTACCCTCTAATCCCCCAAGACTTAATTTTCGCTAAGTTTCTCGCTGACAAATTAGACGCAAGCAGAAAGATTGGTAACTGAGGATATAGCTTCCTAAACTGTTGGCAAAATTCTAAGCCAGCAATCTCTGCTTCAGCAGGGTGAGAACTAATCCCAATTACTAGAATATTTAAAACCAAGCCTTGAGTTAGCCGTCGAAAAGTATAGTTGCTAATATCCCCTTCACCAACAATCGTAAAATCAGCAGATTGCGCAATCCCAGTATGCAAACCCAAGCGAAAGATCGGATCTCGATCGACAATAAACAGTTTAATTTTGTCTGTGGTCATTTCTAGCCGTTGTGCTGGCAATAACAATCAATTATACGCTTAAGCCACGAGGAAACAGGAATCAAAGAGCGAGAAATAAAGAGCAAAAAAGGTATAATGAATTTTTTCGAGTCAGTAAATGTTTAAAAGTTGTGTCTGAATCATTGAGCGATCGCTATTTTGCTTTAATTGACCAAATAGTAGAACTTACCTTGAAGGGAAAAATTAGCTCCTTTGAGCGAGTTTACAGAATGCTAGTCGAAAAAGTCGAAGTTGGCACGGGAGAAATCCTCGAACGCTGTCTGAATCAAAGGCTGGAAGAGACCAGAGCGCAGCTAGATACAAAACTCAAAGCAGCACGAGTACTGAGGGCATTACAAACCATCGAAAAACAATGGTTACGTTGGCAAGAAGAAAACCAGATTAACGCCGATCTTGCCGAAATAGCCGAAGAGATTTTAGCCATCGAGTCAGAAGACTATTTTTTAGCCATAGCAAATACGATCGATCCCAATCAAGAATCTGCACTCAGCTTAGAACAATTAGCAAAACTAGCCGAAACTATTCAGGCTGCTGCCAAGCAACAAGAAGACTTGAATCAAGCTCAAGACTGGAAGCAGTTAGCTGAAGGAATAAGCGCAGGCATCAAATCATTTACGCTTTTAGAAGCAGATTTAGTCAGTTGGATGTATAGTTCTGGCAAAAGCTTTTCTGGTTTTGGGGCAGAAAAACCCAATCCCTGGCGTATTTGGGGACAAAAAGTCTCTAGTCCTCTACTCAAACAACTTTTCCAGACCCTAGCCCAGCAACAATCTGCCAAAACGTTTGCTCAAATTGCTGGCAAACTGGAGTTAAGAGCTTGGATAGAGTTGGCAATTGTACTGCAATATCTGCAACGGGGTTTAGTAACCTGGTTTGACAAACAACCCTACAATTCTCAGTTTGGCAAAGAATTGTCCTATAGCACCATGCTCGTTTTTGCTTTTATCTGGAGCGAACTGTGGCAAGTGTTTGTCAGTACTCAACCAGCCTTAGCTGATGGTTGTTTCGCGATTATGCTCCAAATTTTGCGGACTTTTGCTCAGCGCGAAGATTTTCCCCTTTATAGCGGTGTATTTGCCGATTTTTCTGGAGACTACCTGCAAGATACCCTAGACTACTTTGACGAACCCTTAAAACAGGTAGCAGGAACGGAAGAAAAAGCCCGTATTTTGACCTTACTCGGCTATTCTCAAAGGACTATCGGGGCTTATGAAAAGGCAATCGTTTTCCATCAAGAAGCCCTAGAGATTGCGATCGAAGCCAATGATTATCCCTGTGAAATAGCTAATCTCAATCATCTCAGTCGTACTAACGTCAACCTCAAAAACTACAGTGAAGCAATTAATTATAGTCAAAGAGCTTTAATTGCAGCTCGTCAGGTAGGAGATAAATTAGGCGAGGCTAATGGTTCAGTCAATTTAGGCTATGCTCAGGTATTTGCTGCGCGACAGTTAGAGAGTATCGCTCCAGAAAACTACAGTGAAGCTATACGCTATCTCGAACAAGGAGTCGAGCTAGCCCAAAAACTAGGAGACTTCCAAAGTCAATCTTTTGGTTATAGTAGTTTGGGCATTGCCTATGTAATTCTCGAACAACCCACAAGTGCGATCGCTGCTCTAACTCAGGGGGCAGAATTGGCTCAGTATTCTAAGGATGTCTATTTACAGGGTTTGAGTTTTTCCTATCTAGCAGAAGCCTATTACAGCATTGAAGACCTTTCCTCGGCGATCATTTTTGGCAGTCTAGGGATGTATCTTCTCAACCAGATTAACTCTGTCGAATGGCGACAAGTGGCAGGATTATTATCTATCATGCAGGGACAGATCGGAGAAGCTGAATTTATGACCATCTTGCAGGGACAGCGATCGCAAATTACTGGTTTAATTGGCGTAGATGGCTATGACTACATTCCCAAATTATTAGCAGAATATAAGCAAAACTAACACTAGTTTTGGTGGGCAAGATCATATTAATGATGACAATAACAAAATTCTTATTTTTGCCCACCCTACTGGACTGAACAACGCCAAACAAACAACTCTCTTCGCGCTTTCGCGCCTTTGTCCCCGTATGCGATGGGGACTTGTCCTCGTCGCTTTGAGGATAAACGAGAGACCAACCTAATACATCAAATTAAGCTGACCACGCCACTAAGCATCAGATCGCTTGGGATCAAAAAATCGAACTAACGGAGGATGCCAATTACGCCAAGACAACGTAATTTGTAGCCAGAAATTAAGATGCACCTGGGTAAACACAAGGGAGTCAATCCTTCCTCAAACCGAGAGCGATCGCCAATTTCATGGCAAGGCTTAGATTTGGTTCTCAATTGCCAGACCAACCAAACTTATTCTTTGAATTGTATAAATACCGAAGTAAAACTCGTGATTTCCACTACCAACAATCAACCTCTAACTCCAGAAAACGCTTTAGAACCGAACTTCCAGTTTGACAAAAAGCGATAAAGCGTGCTGTGTCAGGGTTCAAGGAAACTGAACTCCCTCATTTACTGGGTACAAATTAAGGAAACTCCCAATAAATCTAAGCCAGACTGTTGGAGTGGAGTCGGTTGAGTTATCTTAGAAAAAACATATTCTCCACCTGAGTTAGTATACTTAACTTTATTCAAACAAATTGTTCCCAAGTCTTCTAATAAAGTACGAAAACTGTGAACTGCTAGCTCTTGACTATTACGTTTTTTTCTATCTTTGCTTTTGGCTGATTCACTGCGGGAAGCTCTAATTACATCAGTAGTAATATCTGAAGTTTCTTCATCTTCAAATAATAAAGGTGCGAGGAGTTTTCTTAAATGCCATTCTACATAGTAAGCTAGCATACACAAGAAAATATGAGCCTTGACTCTTTCACCCTTATAATGATAAATAGGACGCACTTTTAAATCGATTGATTTATAACAACGAAAAGCTGCTTCTACTTGAGATAAACTCTTATAAGCTTTAACTGTGTTTTTTCCATCCATTACAGTTTTTTTAACAGATGTTCTAATCACATATACTCCATCTAAAGCTGTTTCTTGAGTGATTATTTCTTCTCGACGATTATAACTAAATTCCGCATCTTTAATCTCTAAAGTATAATATTTATTTACCTGATATTTATTCAATACTTTGGCAACCCTGAAAGCAATTTTATCTTGACCTTTCAAAGCTCTTTTTTCTCGATTGGTTGCCTTCACTATTTGGTCTAATTCTTTTTCTACTACCTGTAAGATAGTTTCTCTTTGTTTTTGGTTCTTTTCAGCTATTAAGGGATTACGACAAGCTATTAATCTTTCTTCTGGGTAATCTTCACTTTCAAATTCTACTAGATTTAACTCATCAAATAATCCTAATTGAATCGCTTCAACTTCTGCCAATTTTCTGATTTGTGGCTTAGTCAAACCACTGATATAGTCTAGTCCTTCTACTGGTTTTACTAATTCATTGATTTTGGCATTAGTTAAAATACCCCTGTCTGTTACCCAAACAACATGAGAGAGCCCAAATCGATTTCTTACTTTCTCTATTTGACTGGCTAAAGTGGCACGTAAAGAAGTGTTTCCTGAAAATACTTCTACTGCTATCGGACAGCCATCTTTATCACACAGTAAGCCAAAGACTATTTGGGTTTTCCCTTTCTTTTTATCTCGATTATATCCATAAAACCCTAAGTCACACTTGGTTCCTTCTAAATAGCTGGAAGTGACATCATATAAAACTAATGAACCTGATGTTAGATGTTTTTTGGCTAATTTATCTTCAATTTTTGATTGATTATCTAATAACCAATCTAGGGCATGATATAACTCATTTTCGTTTGCTGTTTCTAAGTTTAACAATTTTCCTAAGCTATGACTACAAGTTTGATGATTAAATCCTCTGGCTGTAGCTAATTTTGACTTAGGGTTGATAATCCTAGCAATAATCATTGCTATTACTAAGTTTTTTTGACGAGATGAGCCGGGACTAATTATGTTCGATAATCCTAGTTTTTTAGTCATTTCTAAGATTGCTGCTACATGACCATGTGGCAGACTTTTAATGATTTCAAAGTTCGATGGTATTGCATCAGAGATAGATACTTTGGCTCCCTTTAATACCATTTTCATGTTGTCAACAACATCATCTGGCAATTTTGATAGATTTGCCAGAGTTCTTTTCTTTACTCGATCGCCCTCCCGATAAGATTCTCTTAGAAGAACTGCTGGAGGCGAATTTCTATTAGGTACTCTTTCTATATACATGACTACTATTGTTCCATATTTCTTCTCCTCTTCTTTTTAAGAAATGTAACAATTTACATGGCTACACAAAGAGAGCTATAATTGTCTATCTCTTTGCTGGCAGGGTTTTTAGCTTTTGTTAGTACTTTTGTATAGGGAAGTTCAGTTAGAACAACTTCGTTGGCGTTATGCTACCAAAAAATTCAATCCCGATAAAAAGATAACAGAAACTACTTGGAAAACATTAGAACAAAGTTTGGTACTATCTCCTTCTTCTTTTGGTTTACAGCCTTGGAAATTTTTAGTAGTTCGCAACCCAGAAATACGACAGAAGTTATTAGAACCTGCTTGGGGACAAAAACCCGTGGTCGAAGCTTCTCATCTAGTAGTTTTTGCCAATAAGCAAGATATTGAGAATGCTGATGTCGATCGCCATATTCAAAGAATGGCACAAGTGCAAGAAGTTGCACCAGAGAAGCTGAATGGATTTTCTGAGATGGTCAAAGGTTATTTACACGAACCACCTTTTCCTCTAGAGACTAACAAATGGGCAGCAAAACAAACCTATATTGCTTTAGGCTTTTTTCTTACTTCCGCTGCCATGATGGGGATCGATACTCTACCGATGGAAGGTTTTATTCCGGCTAAAGTTGACGAAATCTTAGATCTAGATAGTCAAGGCTACAGTTCAGTTGTTATGTGTGCTGCGGGATATCGTGCCGACGACGACGCTTATGCGGATAAACCCAAAGTTCGTTTTCCTACCGAGGAAGTAGTAACCTATGTAGATTAACTTAGTTAGGGCGATCGCTTGTCTGGAGAGCTTAAACCTACTCAGTTTGGGAGATAAACCGAGGCGATCGCCCCCAATTTAACCTTTAGCTATCTTTTTACCTCTTTAAAAGATCTTCCTCCCCTTTTTGCCGAAGACAACCATATAATAAGACTTAATGTAAATTTATCTGTCGATCGGCAGTCGCCAGCAATGGACAATCTTTTCTTAAATCGTCTTAAAAGCCCCAGTCGCCCCGTGTTAGTCTTCGATGGGGCAATGGGAACAAACTTACAGGTACAAAACCTCACCGCCGAAGATTTTGGGGGTGCAGCCTATGAAGGTTGCAACGAATACCTCGTCCACACTAAACCAGAAGCAGTAGCCCAAGTACATCGTGGTTTCCTAGAAGCTGGTGCAGATGTGATTGAAACCGATACTTTTGGCGGAACTAAGCTAGTTTTAGCCGAGTACGACCTAGCGGACAAAGCTTATTACCTCAATAAAACCGCAGCAGAATTAGCCAAACGAGTCGCGCAAGAATATTCTACACCCGATAAACCTCGTTTTGTGGCGGGTTCGATGGGGCCTGGTACTAAGTTACCCACTTTGGGACATATTGATTTTGATAGTCTCAAAGATGCTTATGTCGAACAAGCAACAGCACTCTACGACGGTGGTGTAGATTTACTCTTAGTAGAAACCTGCCAGGATGTATTACAGATTAAGGCCGCTTTAAACGCCATTGAAGAAGTATTTGAGAAAAAAGGTACGCGACTTCCCCTGATGGTTTCTGTCACTATGGAACAAATGGGAACTATGCTGGTGGGGACAGAAATCGATGCAGCTTTGGCAATTTTAGAACCCTATCCCATTGATATTTTAGGGCTAAACTGCGCTACAGGGCCCGACTTGATGAAGGATCATATCAAGTACCTCTCAGAACATTCGCCTTTTATTGTTTCTTGTGTACCGAATGCAGGTTTACCCGAAAATGTTGGCGGACAGGCCCACTATAAGCTTACGCCAGTAGAACTCCGCATGGCGTTGATGCACTTTGTTGAAGATTTAGGAGTGCAGATAGTTGGTGGTTGTTGTGGTACGAGATTCGACCACATCCAGGCTTTAGCCGAGATGACTCACGACCTAACTCCAAAAGAACGTCATCCCCATTACGAACCCTCCGCAGCCTCGATTTACAGTACTCAACCTTACCTTCAAGATAATTCTTTTTTAATTGTGGGGGAAAGATTAAACGCCAGTGGTTCTAAAAAATGTCGTACCCTACTCAATGAAGAAGATTGGGATAGTTTAGTTTCCCTAGCTAAGTCTCAGGTAAAAGAAGGCGCGCACGTCCTCGATGTCAACGTAGACTATGTAGGACGAGATGGGGAAAGGGATATGCACGAACTGGCTTCCCGTTTGGTAAACAATGTTACTTTGCCTTTGATGTTAGACTCTACCGAGTGGACAAAGATGGAAGCGGGGTTGAAAGTTGCGGGGGGGAAATGTATCCTCAACTCCACTAACTACGAAGATGGGGAAGAAAGATTTTATCAGGTACTAGATTTAGCCAAGAAATACGGCGCGGGGATAGTTGTCGGTACGATCGATGAAGATGGTATGGGACGGACTGCGGATAAAAAATTTGCGATCGCCAAACGCGCCTATGATGCAGCCGTTGAATATGGTATCCCTCCCCAAGAAATCTTTTTCGATCCTTTGGCTTTACCCGTCTCGACAGGTATTGAAGAAGACAGAGAAAACGGCAAAGCAACCGTTGAAGCAACTAAAAGAATCAGGGAAGAGTTACCAGGGTGTCATATCTTGCTGGGTGTCTCTAATGTTTCCTTTGGTTTAAATTTGGCAGCCAGACAGGTATTAAATTCGGTCTTTTTACACGAATGTATGCAGGTAGGCTTGGACTCGGCTATTGTTAATGCCAGTAAAATTTTGCCCCTAGCCAAAATCGATCCCGAACATCAAAAAGTCTGTCTCGATCTGATTTACGATCGCCGTGAGTTCGATGGCGATATTTGTACTTACGATCCCTTAGCAGAGTTAACTACTCTATTTGCGGGTAAAAAAGCCAAAAAGTCTGAAGCAGTTGATAAGAACCTGCCGATAGAAGAACGTCTTAAACAACATATAATTGACGGCGAACGTATAGGTTTAGATGAAGCTTTAGACGAAGCTTTGCAACAATATCCACCGTTAGATATTGTCAATACCTTTCTTTTAGACGGGATGAAAGTTGTAGGCGAACTATTTGGTTCGGGACAAATGCAGTTACCTTTTGTACTTCAGTCGGCACAGACTATGAAGGCTGCGGTAGCCTATCTAGAACCCCACATGGATAAAGAAGAAGCGGATGATAGTGGTAAAGGTAAATTTGTCATCGCTACAGTTAAGGGTGACGTTCACGATATTGGGAAAAATTTAGTCGATATTATTCTTTCCAATAACGGTTATAAAGTAATTAATCTGGGAATCAAACAACCCATAGAAAACATTATTAAAGCCTATGAAGAACACCAGCCAGACTGTATCGCCATGAGTGGTTTGCTGGTGAAATCTACAGCTTTTATGAAAGATAACCTGGAAACTTTTAATGAAAAAGGTATTACCGTTCCCGTTATCTTAGGTGGTGCAGCCTTAACTCCTAAATTTGTCAATCAAGATTGTCAAAATACCTATAAAGGTAAAGTTATCTATGGTAAAGATGCTTTTGCAGATTTGCATTTTATGGATAAACTAATGCCAGCTAAGGCTGATAATAATTGGGATGATCTTAAAGGTTTCTTGGATGAAGTAGAGTCCGTAGATGAACACAGATTAACGCAGATAGGGGCAGACGGTGAAGAACAACCATTCGAGGGAGAAGATCGGGATAAAATTTTTGTCGATGAGGTTAGTAAGAAAGAAGAACCTGTCGAAATAGATACCAGACGTTCGGAAGCAGTTGCTTTGGATATCGATCGCCCTACTCCTCCTTTTTGGGGTACTGAAATTCTTAAACCTGAAGATATACCCCTTGAAGAAGTTTTTCCCTATCTAGACTTACAGGCGTTATTTGTCGGACAATGGCAATTCCGCAAGCCAAAAGAACAGTCGCGGGAAGATTACGAGGAGTTCCTCGCCAGAAAAGTCCATCCGATTTTGGAAGAATGGAAACAAAGAATTGTTGCGGATAACCTCCTGCATCCAACGGTAATTTATGGTTATTTCCCCTGTAACGCGGAAGGGAATACATTATATGTTTACAATCCCAAAGATGTAGAGACGCGAAATTTCGCGTCTCTACCAGAACCAGTTGCGACGTTTGAATTTCCCCGACAAAGTTCGGGTAAACGTTTGTGTATCGCCGACTTTTTTGCCACTAAAGAATCGGGACATATCGATGTCTTTCCGATGCAGGCGGTAACTGTAGGCGAAGTTGCCACCGAATACGCCCAGAAACTCTTTAAAGCCGATAACTACACTGAATATCTTTACTATCATGGTATGGCGGTACAGATGGCGGAAGCTTTAGCCGAATGGACGCACGCCAGAATTCGCCAAGAGTTGGGCTTTGAAGCCGAAGAATCAGATAACATCCGCGATATCTTACAGCAACGCTATCGAGGTTCTCGTTACAGTTTTGGTTATCCTGCTTGTCCTAATATTCAAGATCAATATAAGCAACTGGATTTACTAGATACCAAGCGGATTGATATGTATATGGATGAAAGCGAACAACTATATCCAGAACAGTCTACCACGGCGATCGTCACTTATCATCCCGTGGCTAGGTATTTTAGTGCTTAGGTAAAACGACTTAAGCAATTTGACATTGAATCGAGAAACAGAAAACTACACTAAATGTCGTTCTCTGTTTCTTGTCATCTGAAAAATCAAATTTAGAGAATTGATGGCGACAAAGGCATAATTCCCCAGGTGACGCTACTTCGCAAGCAGCTTGTACGATCGCCATGTCGATCCTTGAATAAAATTAAATAGTAATTTCACAACTGAGATCGCCTGATTTTTGAGAGAAGCGCAAATTTTCTTTATAGTCTACAGGACAATCAATTACCGCAGGGACATCATCAGCCAGAGCTTTTTGTAGGGTCGGAATTAAATCTGCTGCCGATTCTACCCGATAACCCTTAAGTCCCATGCTCTCGGCAAATTTTACAAAATCAGGATTGCCAAAATCAATAAAGGTAGAGTGACCAAACTGATTAATCTGTTTCCATTCGATTAAACCATAACCATCGTCATTAAAAATTAGAGTCACAAAAGGAGTCTTGACCCGTAAGGCAGTCTCCAATTCCTGACAATTCATCATAAAGCCACCGTCCCCCGTGACAGCAACCACTTTGCGATCGGGATGGACTAATTTGGCTGCCATTGCCCCTGGTATGGCGATACCCATGGCAGCAAAGCCATTAGAGATAATACAGGTGTTAGGACAGTCAGAGTGATAGTGACGTGCCATCCACATTTTATGCGCCCCGACATCAGAAATAACAATATCTTCTGGAGCCATTACCTGACGCAAGTCGTAAATGATTTTTTGAGGTTTGATCGGGAATCCATCATCATTGGCATATCGTTCGTAATCTTCTTTGATTTGACTGCGCAAACTAATTGACGAAGGAGATGGTTTGCCATCGCGATCGCAACGTTTAACTATATCTTGCAAAGAATCAGAAATATCTCCAAATACTTCTACTGAGGGTATATAGCTGCTATCAATTTCCGCTCTACTTTCGTCGATATGAATAATTTTTTTATCCCCAAGCGGATTCCATTTTTTGGGGGAATATTCAATTAGGTCGTAACCAATTGCAATCACCAGGTCTGCTTCATCAAAAGCACAGCTAATTAAATCTCGCTGCTGTAATCCTACTGTCCACAGAGATAATGGATGAGTATAGGGAATCGCGCCTTTGCCCATAAAAGTATTGGCAACGGGAATGTTCAGCCGAGTAGCAAATTCAGTTAAAGCTTCGCTAGCACAACCGCGAATTACACCATTTCCTGCCAAAATGAGGGGATTTTTGGCTTTAGAAATAGCAGCAGCAGCAGCGTTAAGGCTACGAGTCGAGGCATAGGTTTTTTCCCGCTTATCTCTATGTAAGGGCTTGCTGTCTAATGGCATGGCAGCAATATTTTCTGGCAGATCGATATGAACTGCACCAGGTTTTTCGGCTTGAGCGACTTTAAAAGCTTTACGCACAATTTCAGTAGTGTTATCGGGACGAACAATTTGGGCGTTCCATTTAGTGACCGGGGCGAACATTGCCACTAAATCGAGATACTGGTGAGATTCAATGTGCATCCGATCTGTACCCACCTGACCTGTAATTGCCACTAACGGCGCACCATCAAGGTTGGCATCCGCTACCCCTGTCATTAGATTAGTCGCTCCAGGGCCGAGAGTAGACAAACATACTCCTGCTTTTCCTGTCAAACGACCATAAACATCTGCCATGAATGCTGCCCCTTGTTCGTGACGGGTAGTAATAAATTGGATTGGTGAATCCTTGAGGGCTTCCAGGACATGTAGGTTTTCCTCTCCTGGTAGACCGAATACATATTTTACCTCTTCATTTTCTAAACACTGTACTAAAACTTCTGCCACATTTAATTCGCCCATGATGCCTTTTCTCAGTCAAATAGTTACATAGATTTACTATTATCATCAAAATTTAGCGACTTTGGTATAAAAAAAGCGATCGTTAATACTAAATTTTTGCCACTTATAAATTAAGCCTAGGAGGCTAGCTAGCTTGATATTAAGCTTTTGTCATACTTATTGATTCAGCTTTACTCAATCAGGAAATGATGACCAAAACTACTATTTTTAGCTTTCAAATCAATAACGCTCTTGGTGATAATCTACTTCTTATTTATATCGCACCAGATTGACTCGATAGCGTTGTTTTTTAGTAATTGAAACTTCTCCGACTTCCAACCTGCCTTTACCCCGCATGGCAATTAGATCTCCAGCTTTAAGGTTATAACTCGACTGGGTAACTTCCTTCCAGTTGACACGCACGTCTTTGTTAGAGATGGCATCTGCCATTTTGCTCCGAGACATCCCAAAACCAGCCGAAGCGATCGCGTCTAAACGCATCGAAGCTTCTACTGTGGTTATTTCTTTCTTTTTGGGGGGACGAATTTTTAGTTCGCTAAAGTCTATCGGTTGGGTTTTAACGGTTACCGAGCGCACCTGAGTTAAATTAGCCGTCAAAAAATCCACCATTTCAGGAACGACAATTACCTGCGCGCCTCTTTCTCCCAAAACGATAATATCTCCTACCTTGTCTCTGACGATACCAGTACCCAAAATTGAGCCTAAAAAATCTCGATGGGTAGCAGGATCGAATAAAAAATTACCTGCAATATCTAAAACTGCCAATTCAATTTGGGATTCATCTAGGGGAAGATCGGGACGTGCCAAACCAATCCGTTTTCTTTCGGCTTGGGTATAGCCACCCCAGGGTAAAGCTTCAATCTCCGTTAGATTTTGAAAAATCTCTTGTACTTCGAGGCATACTGGAGGAGATAAAAAATCTGTAATGACTACCTCCCAATTTTTGATTGCTTTTTCGGCTAGATCGATAACGCGGGTAATTTCTGCTTTGTTTTCTACACGCTTTAATAAATCTTCACTCTTCATTATTTGTAAGTTTTTTTTCAATAATCTATATAACCATCTAGGAGCATAACCAGTTGTCTTGCCAATAATCAATTCAGCAAGCTCAAGCTATTCTTGATTTTGAGCCAGCGAATCCGCCAAGACGTTACGATTCCAATTGGGATTAATTGGCAAGAACCATTAAGTTTTCCAATTCATCAGCCTCAAAAACAAAAGTATTTTCGATGGCATCCACAATTACCGCGATCGGATCGATGACTTGGACAAAAAACACCATCAATTTGCGCTGTCAATTAATTTAAGACCATCTTCTCTGGATTTTGACCACAATAAAATCAGGGGATTCTATTACAATTAATACAAGTTTACAAAAATAGTAACAGCGTACACAACCCACTAAGGAGTAAGAAATAAAAATTGTTTGTTCTCAACGGTTATGAATATTTTCTGGGCTTCTTACTGATCTGTAGTGCAGTTCCAGCACTTGCTCTGACTGCCTCCAAACTTTTAAGACCTAGTAACGGCGGGCCAGAACGTCAAACAACCTATGAATCTGGGATGGAACCCGTTGGTGGAGCTTGGATTCAATTTAACATCCGTTATTATATGTTCGCTCTGGTTTTCGTTGTCTTCGATGTAGAAACAGTATTTTTATATCCCTGGGCGGTAGCTTTCAATCGCTTAGGATTGTTGGCATTTGCAGAAGCCCTAATTTTTATTGCCATTTTGGTAGTCGCTTTGGTGTATGCGTGGAGAAAAGGAGCTTTAGAATGGTCATGAATTCTTCAATATTTGAACAAGAGCAAAAAGAAAAAATTCTCAATCCGATTAACCCCACAAAGGTAACTCAGGATTTATCCGAAAACGTCATTTTAACCACTGTAGATGACCTCTACAACTGGGCAAAACTATCTAGTCTTTGGCCGATGTTATACGGTACAGCTTGCTGTTTTATCGAATTTGCAGCCTTAATCGGCTCTAGATTTGATTTCGATCGCTATGGCTTAGTACCCCGTTCTAGTCCCCGTCAGGCGGATTTAATTATTACCGCAGGTACGATCACCATGAAGATGGCTCCTGCTTTGGTTCGTCTCTACGAGGAGATGCCCGAACCCAAGTATGTAATTGCTATGGGTGCTTGTACTATTACTGGTGGAATGTTTAGTAGTGATTCTACCACCGCAGTCAGAGGTGTAGATAAACTGATTCCTGTCGATGTCTACATTCCTGGTTGTCCTCCTCGCCCCGAAGCTATTTTTGATGCCATTATCAAGCTGCGTAAAAAAATATCCAATCAATCCTTACAGGAACGGGCTGAGGTTTTAGAACAGACTCATCGTTATTACAGCACTACCCACAATATGAAGATGGTCGATCCGATCTTGACTGGTAAGTACGTTCAGTCTGCAACTCGTCAAGCACCACCAAAAGAACTTGCAGAGGCAATGGGAATGCCTTTACCTGCGATCGAATCAGCAGCAGAAGAGGAGGTAGAACGTGGCTGAAGACAACAAAGACAATCAAAATCCTGAAGAAGCAGGCTCAGATATAGTCGTTGCGGGCAAAACTTCTACCTGGCTGACAGAAAATGGTTTTGATAATGAAGCCCTTGCCCCAGATACTTCCGATGTGGAAATGATTAAGGTAGAAGCGGACTTGTTATTGCCCATCGCCACTGCTTTGTATGCCTATGGTTATAATTACCTCCAGTGTCAAGGTGCTTATGATTTGGGCCCAGGAAAAGAACTCGTCAGTTTTTATCATCTGATTAAGGTAGATGATGATGTTACTGAACCTGAAGAGGTTCGCCTCAAGGTTTTTCTGCCGAGAGACAATCCTAAAATCCCTTCTGTCTATTGGATCTGGAAATCGGCGGACTGGCAAGAGCGAGAAAGCTACGATATGTTTGGCATTATCTATGAAGGACACCCCAACCTCAAGCGGATCTTGATGAACGAAGACTGGGTTGGTTGGCCCTTGCGGAAAGACTATGTATCTCCAGACTTTTACGAATTACAGGATGCTTATTAATTAGTTGAAATGAGCAAGATCGTAAATTAATAATAGATGTAGAGATGTTGCAGAATGTCTCTACATTTTTTTAGCTCATTTTTAGCTCAAAATTTTAGATTAATTAAAAGTAGGCTGGATTCGATTGCACGAACCCTGTATTACCATGAAATGGGCAGATCGATTTATCATCAAATTAAAGACGTGAAGGCTGCTGAGATTTTAAATGGCAACATAAACAATATTAAAACGATATGCAGCAGGGGAAAGAAACTTTTCTATGCCTGATGGTAGTGTTTATCATTCATGATGATGAGGATTTAGTGCGATCGCATTTTATTTGTAGTTAGATTGATATCTCTACTAAGGCTCTTATCATTAAGATCGCACTTCTGAGTTAGATTGATAACAGGCGATCTCGCCTTTGAGTAAGATTGAAAATAAACCAAGCTTATTTGCTATGTTTCGTCATAAAGCTCTTGAAGCATAGATACCGAAATGGTCAAACCTTGTTTAAGCAAAATTTCTAGATATTCATCAAAAGATTTAGGTGGGTTTTTGAGTCGCTGCTGACATATTTTAGCTGCTGCTACTACCTTGGAAGGTTTGAGATCGAGTAAATCGGAAATAAAATCGTCTGGATGTTGAGCTTCAATATTATGATTGCTTAAAACCGATGAGGGAAAGTCTGATAGATTTGTTGTGACGATGACATCTGCATTTCCTTGAATAGCGGCTGCTAAAACGTGCTTGTCATCTGGATCGGGTAATTCAAGACTGGGAATCAAATATTCGTAATTTGTCACCAAACAATCTCGAACATGGCTATTCATTAACTCTTTGGTACGAGTAAGCTTTTCTAGAGTTAGATCGGGACGCTTTTTTAGTAAGTTACGTATCCATTCATCATGAATTTGTTCTGTCCAACGCGCTCTAAATAAATCGGTTAGCGCCAATTGCATCAATAAATCTCTAAGAGGTGCTGGATAGAGTACACAAGCATCGTATAGAGCAGTAAAATTAGAAGCCATCTTTTACTCATAACCCATGTTTAATTCTTGAGCTTGTGCTGCTAATTCATCTAGAGCTTGATTACGTTGATTGTCAGTTTTTTGTTTGTATTCCATTAAATGCGCAAAACGGATACGGCGATGTCTTCCGACTTTGCGACAAGGAATTTCCTGAGATTCAATTAACTTAATTAAAAAAGGACGAGAAACGTTTAGTAGATCTGCTGCTTCTTGAGTAGTTAATTCGGAATGGATAGGAACTATGCTAACAGCATTTCCCTGAGCCATTTGGGACAAAATATCTACCAGCAGATGAAAAGTAGTAGCAGGAATGACAACATTTTGTTCGTCACCGTCGTCTTTAACTATTTTGACTTGTATCGTAGAGGTGCGATCGCGAATTAAAGGTGCTAGCAGACGGCTACTTTCTTGGGAAAGCTTGATTTCATCTTCTGTAGGAATTATTGGTTTATTGGAGTCAATTGCAAGTGTCATTATTACAGTTTCGTTTGATAGCTGCTGGTAATACCAGTTTAGAATACAAATGAAATAAACGCAATAATCGAAATAAGTGAATTATAAGGTGCTATTGATCGCTTTAAGAGTAAAAGTGAAAGTTATCTATTTTTCTAGATATCTATCTATATATTTACAGAACTTCATCATTAAAACTTTGAAAATCTGTAATAGTTTCATCTTTTTCAGTTTCTTTTAAGTAAGCTTTATATTCGCAATTCAAATAGTCTGAAAAAAGTTGAGATGTTATTTGATGATTTACAGTCATGCTTATTGTTCTTTGCTTTTGCTATAAAAATAGAGCAAAAATTTAAGACAAAGCTTTTAAACTCTGCCTTAAAAATAACTAAATTTGTGACTTTATTACTAACGCACAGTTCCCCGTAAAGACTCAGCATCAATAGGTTTAATTAAATATAGAACTAATAAATCCCAAAAGATGCCAGTAATTAAAGGTAACTTACGCAAAAACTTAACTAACTTAGGTGCATTACTAGAATCGATCGCTTTTAACTCTTTTAACTCTTCATTGCGATCTGCACAGCGTTCTAAGCGTTTAAAGAACTGAGGATGTTCTACATTAAGAGTTACAGGAAAGGCTCTAGTGGCGGTTTCATTAGTTTTCCGAATTACTTGGCGATCGTATTCTTGAGCATTTAAGCCTACCGCCTCATAAAAATCAGCCCGTTCGTGGACGGTTAAGGTATGGGTAGCAAAGACGGATAAGAGGAAGAAACGCGCCCATAATCTAGCTCGCCAATTGTTCCACATTTTAGGTTGCGATCGCAACAGAGCCTTAAAGATATCGCCATGACGGTTTTCATCCTGACACCAGCTTTCAAACATTTTGAAGAGGGGATAAAACTGGTATTGGGGATTTTTTTCTAGATGACGATACATCAAAATATATCGCCAGTAACCAATTTTCTCCGAAAGATAGACGGCGTAAATCACCCACTCAGGTTTAAAGAAAGTATAGGTACGATGTTTTGTTAGATATCCTAAATCGAGAGAGATATTAAAATCACTCATGGCTTTATTGAGAAAACCCGCATGACGAGCTTCATCTCGTGCCATTAAATGAAATATTTCTGCCAAAATTGGGTTACTATCTTTGAGTTTGCGCGATAATTCTTTGAAGAGGAGAAAACCCGAAAATTCCGAAGTACAAGAGCGTTCTAGAAAATCAACAAAAATACGGCGAGTCTTTTCATCTATATGTGACCAAGATTGTTTAAACTCTTCGTCTCGGACAAAATGATAGCGATTATAATCTGTCTTCATTTCCGCAATCATCGCTTTGAGTTCTTCTTCTTGTGAAGAAATATCCATTTTTGCGATCGCGTCAAAGTCTGTAGTGTAAAAACGAGGCGACAGTAAAGTTTCTTCAGTAGATTTCTTGGAAGTAACTTGAGGAGTAGTAGCGACCATAGAATATTTTTATATAACTTATTAGCTACATAAGATAATAATCACAAAAATGTGGCTAAAACTGGCAGTTATTATTTCGTAACGGAAATTATCTGTTTGTTAATCAATTGAAAGATAGTTCAATTGATGATGAAAATCTATAATTGCTACTTATGCTTATCGATCTTGATTGAGGCGTTGATATACATTTTTCATCATGAGTTCTTTAACTAAGTCGCCAAAAGAGGGATCTTCAAGAATTTTGGCAAAGATTTCTTGGTTTTGCTCCATCCGTTCGATGAGCTTGTCAATGAAAGTTTCTTCAAAGGCAAATTTGAATGTGTCTAATTTATTAGCTTTAGCTTGGGTTTTAAGAGATTTATCTTGCACTAGTTCGGATTCTATTTGCTCGAAAAATAAACGATCTGCTTCTTCAAATTCTGTGCCAAATCGGTCATTAAGTTTGTCGATGATGATTGAGAGGGGTGCTTTTTCCTCCTTGGGACGCTTAATACCTGCCTCGGTAAACGTTTCTAGTTCTCCTGCCTCACCTTTAATGAGGTCGATAGAACCTTCTTGAAGAGATTAAATTTAAAATCAGTGGATAAGTACGGTTTGTTTCTCCAGCAAAGCAAATCAAGCAATCTTGTCTTGGTAATTCAAAGAGTTTAACGCCAGAATGCCAACGCTCACCACCAGACAAACAACTATCAGTAGCGAATATTAATTCTTTATCTCCATTAACTTCGCGCAACCAAGCAACACACAAAGTCATTAAACAGCCTCCTTTGTATTTAACTCAGAGACTTCAACTTTTTGAGTAGATAAGTTTTTGTTGACGGCGATTTTCATGGTTATCAAGAAATTACCAAATTGTTTTGACGTGGAGGTAGTTCAGTATCTTATTGTCGCGACTAATTATCGGAATTTCATATCTGCGGGCGATCGCTACTAAGATTCGGTCTGCGGGGTCTTTATGAAATTCACCAGGTAGGTTGGTACTATGTATTGCATCTAGAGGCGAAAGCGGTTCTATGGTCGTGCCTGATTGCTGTTGGGCGAGTTCAAACCATTCGTTAATCGGTAAAGGAAGTTGTAATTTCTTGAGGCTATGTTTGACAGCAATTTCCCATACGGAAATACTAGAAATAAGAATGCTGTTATTATTTTCTGCTTCGGCGATGATGGTTCGGGCAGGCTCAGAAAGTTGAGTAGGATCGTGTAATAACCAGAGCCAAGTATGAGTATCCAGAAGAATCATTCTCCTAGTGCCTCCCAGAGTTCTGGCATGGGTTCGTCAAAGTCATCGCTAATGGTAATGGGCAAACCCCGCAGAGGATAGGTTTTTTCGGGAGTAGTTTCGGGGGACGTAGTATCTTTTTGGATGGCATTCAGCAGGGTTTGAACTAGTTGCCATTTTTCTTTGGTGGGTAATTTTAAAGCTTGGTTTTGGAGGTCTTGTAAGGTCATGTTATGGTATTGATTTTCTAGTGTTTCTTTTATTTTGAATAGCTAGTAGGTTGTTCTTGTTCGCTGGCAACTTCTAGCCATCCTTCAACAGCTTCTTTGAGCATCTCCATTAGATGATCGTAGTTTTCACCCCAAGTATGGCAACGTATGGCAACCAGGCAAAGCAGGTACGGAGGCACACCAGATATCTTCTTCTTGCCAAATCAGAACTTTAAGTTTCATAGTCAATTTCTAGTTAAATAATTTATGTTACCAATCATCTTAAGAAAGTTGAGGGACTTTGATTTTGCCTGTCACAGCCTCGCTAATCAGGGCGGTGCAATATTCCTTTTGCAGTTCGATAATTCTTTTGGTCTTGGCAATCTTGGCATCAATACGATCGCATTCTGTGTCATTGAGAATATAGCGCAGAATAATAATAATCTTGGCATCAGCGATCGCCATACTTTTCCTCTACCGCATTTTCCCAAGCATTCGACTCTTGCGCGATCGATTCAGGTCTTGCATACTTTTGTAAAGCACCTCTGAGACTCTTTTTCTGTAGTTTTATTAACGATTCACCTTCGGTAGAATCGTAGGATGCGCGTCGGATTTGCTCAAAATTCAAGAGAACGAGCTAAACAATTACTTCAGCCTTAATTTAATGTCTCTACTCCCTTTGGTGCGCTGGGAATATGACTATCAACCCAAACCAGGAACGCCTGAAGCAGAACTGTACGAAGTATTTCTTAAACCTCAAGATTGGATTAATCAATCAAAATTAAACATATAGGAGAACAACATGAAACTCATGACAAAATCCCGACCCCAAGATATGCGCTTCAAGTTATATCATCAACTAGACAAAACCTACCATCAACTTTTAGATGATTTGGCGCGAGCCGAATTGACTGATGGCGAAATTGGCAAAATTGCCCAAATGTTAATGCGTTCTCGCCAGGAAGCACTCAAGCCCCTGGTTTCTGAGACAGAAATGGACGCATATTACGAGGCATATCCTCAAGAGCGATAAAACCATGAATTATCTCTACTTACAGCAAACAGAACATTAATTGAGGCTAGATCGATGAACGTACAAGAACTGCAAAACTTCGTTTCTGATTTTCGTCGCGTTTCTTTGGCAGAGATGAAGCTCTATCTTCAAATTGACGATCGCACTCTCAAGCCAATGCTTGATGGATTGATCGAGCAAGGAATTGTTCAAAAATCAGCAATGACGGAAGATTGTAAGAGTTGTCAAAAGTGCGATCCAGATGAAATAAACTTTTATGAATGGATTGACAAGATTTAATTGGCAAGAAGCAAGCGATAAATTTAGATAATTAACTCATGAGACTAAAAAGAAGTCGATATAGACAACAGTGCGATCGGCCTGAGCAAGAGGTCTATTACTGCTAAGTTGAGAAAGTAAAAAAAGATATAAGGGGTGAAAAAATGCGAATTTTAATTATGGGAGGGACTCGTTTTATTGGAGTCTATCTAACCAAAGTTTTAATCGAGCAAGGACATGAAGTAGTTTTGTTTAATCGGGGTAACAATCCCGTGCCAGTAGAGGGAGTAAAGCAAATTAATGGCGATCGCAAGGATGCAGCCCAACTAAAAGAAAAGCTGGCGAATGAAAGTTTTGAGGCAATTTTTGATAATAATGGTCGTGAGTTAAGCGATACTCAACCCCTAGTCGAAATTTTCAACGGTAAGGTCAAGCATTTTGTCTATGTTAGCTCGGCTGGGGTCTATCTCAAATCAGACCAAATGCCCCATATAGAAGGAGATCCAGTCGATCCCAAGAGTCGCCACAAGGGTAAACATCATACCGAAGCCTATCTAGCTGAGTCGGATATTCCTTGGACTTCGATTCGTCCCGTGTATATTTATGGGCCACAAAACTACAACGATCTCGAAGCTTGGTTTTTTGACCGTATAGTCCGCGATCGCCCCCTGCCAATTCCAGGTAAGGGAATGTACATCACTCAGTTTGGACACATCCAAGATCTCGCCCTGGCTATGGCTAGTGTATTAGGAAACGAAACAGCAATCGGTAAAATTTATAATATCTCTGGCGATCGCTATGTTACTTTTAATGGTTTGGCTTATGCTTGTGCCGAAGCAGCGGGTAAATCTCCCGAAGATATTAAACTAGTACACTACGAGCCGACTCAGTTTGACTTTGGTAAACGCAAAGCTTTTCCCGTCCGCCAACAACATTTCTTTGCCGATATTCATCGGGGAAAAACCGAACTCAATTGGCAACCAAAATACGATCTAGTATCGGGACTAAAAGACTCTTTTACCAACGATTATTTAGCATCGGGGAGAGAAGGCTCTGAAATTGATTTTTCTCTAGACGAAGAGATACTAGGCAAAATATAAACCGCGCCAGAAATCAAGCTAAAGGCTACCGCCAACCAAAATAGAATCAGGCTGGTAGTATCCCATTGGGGAGAAAGAGGCGCGATTAAAAAAGCGATCGCGATAATTTGGACTACGGTTTTTAGTTTGCCCCAGATGTTTGCCCCTGAAATACTAGCATTACCCGTCAATTTAGGATTGACTCGCCATCCTGCGATCGCCATTTCCCTAGCCAAAATCAAAAATACCCCCCAAGCAGGGACTAACTGTAATTCAATTAAAGCCAGCAGAGAGCCTAAAACTAGCAGTTTATCTACCAAGGGATCGAGAAACTTACCCAACTCCGTTACCAGATCTAACTTACGAGCCAGATAGCCGTCTACCCAGTCTGTCCCTGCTGCAACTACAAAAATCCCCACACAGAGCCAACGATTGCTAGGTGTGGGGTAATTTAGTAGATAGAGAATAAAAGGCAGTCCTAAAAGACGAGATAGAGTGATCCAAGTTGGAATATTCATAAAATTTGGGGATTGAACTTGGGGGCAGGGATGAATTAATTATAAATATAAATAATTTAAATAATTGTCTTGTTTGCTCCTTGCTCCTTCTTCCTTCTTTAACAAGCTCCCCTGCGTAATAAAACCACAGCTATAGTTTGCAAGATTAGGTAAACATCATAAGATAAAGACCATTTTTGTTGATAGTGAAGATCCATTTTGACAATATCTTCAAAATCCAAGACTTGCGAACGTCCTCTAACTTGCCATTCTCCAGTAATTCCTGGTTTGACCGACAAACGTTGAAAATGACGTTCTTCGTACATAGAAACTTCGTCAGTTGTGGGAGGGCGAGTTCCAACTAGACTCATCTCACCTTTAAGTACATTCCAGAATTGGGGAAACTCATCTAAACTAGTACGGCGCAGAAAACGACCAACTCTAGTGATCCGAGGATCGTTCTCGTTTTTAAAAATATGTCCCTTTGCTTGGTTTTCCACCAGATGCTTTTGCTTATCTGCATCAGCAATCATCGAGCGAAACTTCCAGATTTTAAAAGGCGCGCCTTCAAAACCACAGCGAGTTTGACTATAAAAAATAGTACCAGGATCGTCGAACCACATCGCCACAGCGATCGGAATAGCAATGATGCCTGTAATCGCCAAACCAACAATTGCTCCCAATATATCTAAAATTCTTTTAGCTCTACTGGTTACTGAAGGATGAACTTGACTTGCAACAGATAATGGTAGAACTTGCATTTCCTTTAGACGGAGATTAACAGGTGAAGTCATAAAAAATAATTTATATAGTAGGTTTAGATTTAAATACATATCGATCGCGCTGTTTATGCAATCTTATTGGCTTGACAGTGAAATCTGCCAGGTACAAAGTCATTCTTTACCGAATCTTTAAACAATAATTCAAGAGTTTTAAGATTCTGTAACTTAATTGTTTTTTTTGAAATACTAAAATAAGCAAAAATAGACATAATATTATCAAATAATCTTTAATTTTAAGGAAATAAATATAAATCTTTTTTTAGACACCTAGGCAAAAAACCAGTCTTTATCAAGATTAATTGAGGATTTACGGTGGGGATCGCTCTAGCGAAGATATTATTTTTTAAGCTTAGATAAAACCCAAAATATCTCAAATAGAATGTATTGCCCAAACAAATTTATTTCTAATTTGCAATAAATTCAATTATTTCACTTTTTTTGATGATACAAAGGAGATATTTATAGCCAACTAAAATTAACTTTCTCTATGGAAGACCAATCTCGTTATCTAGAGTCAAACATCGATCGTGAAGAACTAATACAACTAGTCCCCTTCATGTCTGACTTACCAGAAGACAGCATTCATAAAATTGCAGCTCACTTTGTCACCATATCTCATCCCGCCAATCAAGTACTGCTACTAGAAAATGATTGGGGCGGTTCGGTTTATTTTATTTTGGAAGGATGGGTCAAAATTCGTACTTACAATCTAGATGGTAAGGAAGTTACCCTCAATATAATTGGCAGAGGAGAAATATTTGGTGAAATGGCAGCAATAGATAAAATGCCTCGCTCCACAGATGCGATCACCTTAACCAAAACTTTAATTGGTAGAATACCAGCAGAAGATTTTGTCGATTTGATAAATACTGAGCCTATGGCTGGAGTACGTCTGGTTCAATTAATGGCAAAGCGTTTGCGCCAAGTCAATCGCAGACTACAATTACGGGAAGCGAGCAGCATCTCCAGAGTTGCGGATGCGATACTTTTTTTGGTTGAGGGACAGGGAAAAGAAGGTGAAAAAGGTACAGAAATTCCCAATTTACCTCACCGAGAAATTAGTAGTCTCAGTGGACTAGCCAGAGAAACTGTCACTAGAGTCCTGACCAAATTAGAAAAAAAAGGCTTAATTCAAAGAGATGCTGACTCGATGCGGATTCCCGATGTACTTGCCTTAGAAGATACTATCTCCTGACACGATCGAACCCCCAAACAATTTTACTGGTTTGACCAAATATATAATTTTATGTCTATAGAAGACCATAAGAACTCTTTATCCGATCCGACAGAACCAATCAATGATGATGAGATTAACTGGGTAGATGGAGGAGACTCTGATTTTGTTCGATCCGATCTGACATCCTCTCCAGCAAAACCCAAAAAATTGACTAAAGTTACCACCGACACAGTGATAATGGTGGAGACGGCATTTTTAGCCAGTGCAGCAAGTTTGGTCTGGCTAATTAATTATTATTTTCCGTTTGGACCAATCTTAAGAATCTTTTTTCCCATTCCTATTGCGCTAATTTATTTGCGACGAGGTAATCGTGCTTCTTGGATGGCAGCGATTGTATCGGGATTGCTACTTTTGGTCTTAATGGGCCCGACTCGAAGTATTATTTTCTTAATGCCTTATGGCTTGATGGGCGTACAGTTAGGGGCTTGCTGGCAACGTAAAGTAAGTTGGTTGTTTTCCATTTTATTTGGTGCAGCCATTGGCACACTGGGAATATTTTTCCGTTTTTGGTTAACCTCGATCTTAGTTGGGGAAAACTTGTGGGTGTATGTCATCACTCAAATTACTCAAGTGGCGGACTGGCTATTTTTTAAACTGGGTATTTTGGCACAGCCCAGTTTTATTTTGATTCAGACTTTTGCTTTTGGCTTGATTATCATTAATAATTTAGTTTATTTATTTGCAGTGCATTTAGTAGCTTTGATGTTGCTCGATCGCCTTAATAACCCCATCTCTCGCCCTCCTGAATGGGTTAGAGTATTACTCGACTATTAAATAATGATTTACGTTTATAGTCAGTTACAGTCAGGAATGCGTTGGTTGAGGCAATATAGGGGCAAAAATCCCAGTTTTGCCTGTGTCTTGGGTTTTACGGCTACAGGAGTAATTCCAGGTATTTCGGCTGCGGGAGCAACACCTAAAGCTCGCCAATATACGGCGATCGCCGATGCTGAATTTTTAGCTAGAGGAGTACAAGAAAACTATCGTCATCCTTTACCACTACTAACCGAGGGAGTTTCTCCTACATTCATCACTCGTGCAATGATCGAAGCTTTGAAAATACCGACGTATCTTTTTAATGCTGGTTTACTCCACCAACCGACTGTAGATACGATCGATTTGGGGGGGACTCCAGCTAATTGTTTGACTTCTGGTCGAGCTATGGCTATTGAAACAGTAAAGCACCTGTTTCAACAAGGGCTGAAGTGGGGGGAAAAGCTAGCTCAGACAGCTGATTATTTAATTATTGGTGAATGTGTGGTTGGAGGGACAACTACCGCTCTAGCACTTTTAACGGGCTTAGGAATAGAAGCTAAAGGAATGGTTAATAGTAGTCATCCTCAGTGTAATCACGCTCAAAAGTGGTCAATTGTTCGGGCTGGCTTATCACGAGCAGATTTGTTCCAATCAAATCAGCCTAATGACCCCTTAACTGTAGTAGCAGCAATAGGCGATCCAATGCAAATTGTAGTTGCTGGAATGGCGATCGCAGCTAGTCGCAGTTGTGGAGTGATGTTAGCTGGTGGAACACAAATGCTGGCGGTATATGCCTTAGTTGAAGCAATCTCGCTTTACCATCATGTCTCCGCTCAATTTTCCAGGGTTGTGGTGGGTACAACTCGTTGGGTAGCAGAAGACTCGACTGGGAATACAGTTGGTTTGGCAAATCTCGTCGGTGGAGTCCCCCTGTTAGGTACTGGGTTAAACTTTGCTACTTCTCGTTATCCTAGTTTTCGTGCTTACGAGCGAGGATACGTCAAAGAAGGTGTGGGTGCTGGCGGTTGCGCGATCGCAACTCACCTCAAACAAAATTGGACTTCCACCCATTTGCTAACTCTCATCGAAACTTTATTTGCTCGTTATCGCTATTTAAGAATGAATTCTATAAGTCAATAACTGTTCCTCTAGAGCAGCAATCCGATTATAGGCAGCAGTAAGCTGAGCGGTTAAACGACGAATTTGGGTATCGGGAGAGAGATTTTCGCTACTAGAACTAGTACTGCTAGTGCTACTATTATCGTCTACCAAGATATCTTTATGAGTTAGTTGATATTCTGATTCTTTATCTTGAGTGAGGGGATTGCTAGGGTTAGAAGTAAAGTTAGGTAAAGAATAAGACTCTTGTGACCTGGTTGTCGATTGCTGCTGACTGGTCAAGACTTTTATCTGTGCGCCGATCTTTTCGATCGCAAGATGCATTTTGTCTATTTGATCGCGCAGTTCAGCTATTTGTACTTGTAATGTATCCATAAATCTACTGACATTAATTCAATTAATTTTTCTCTATGTTTATGCTAAAAGCATTATCAACAGAAATTACTACTATTCCTGATTCATTTAACAATTGCTCAATTTATTTTTATAAAGATATTGATGTTAACCAAAAACTATAGTTTAGTGACGCATTTTACTAAAATTTACTCCTAAAATACAGCTTTTGACAGAGATGAAGTCAGGGCTTCTAAATAAGTAGATATACCTTTAACTTTTAATGTCGAACAGTAATGAATTATCAATTATCTCGTCGTTATTTTCTTCAGGCTGCTACCACTGCTGCTTTGACTCAACTATTGCTAGGTTGCAGTAACTCTCAAGAAATTTTCCACATATTATTTTTGGAAAATTCTGTGCCAATACAGTTGATTGGGGACTTTCGCAAGACGATTAGCCCAGAAAATAAAGTTGATTTTCAACCCCAAACCCAGCTAAATCGGATATTTGATGCCCTACTAAATTTAAAATCAACTAAAAATCTAGATTCAAATACAAAAAACTTATTAGATAAAATCTTTAATCAATCTATAATCTATCCTGGGGTAACTTCTTTAGGTAATTTTTGGCTATCCTTAGCAATTAAACAAAATTTAATTCAACCTTTATCAGTCAATAGTTTAGCTAACTGGCAAAAATTACCTGCTGCTTGGCAAAAATTAGTTCGACGCGATCAGCAAGGTAATGTAGCAGATGATGGCAAAGTTTATGGCGCACCGTATCGTTGGGGAAGTGCAGTAATTGCTTACCGTAGTGATAAGTTAAATAAACTAGGATTGACAATAACAGATTGGCAAGATCTCTGGAATCCCAAATTAGGCGATCGCCTGTCTTTATTAGATTCACCGAGAGAAGTTATCGGTCTAACTTTAAAAAAACTCGGATATTCTTACAACACAGACGATTTAAATTCAATACCAAATTTAGAAACGGAATTATCCGCCTTAGACCGACAAGTAAAACTCTATAGTTCCGAGCATTATTTAGAACCTCTGGTATTGGGAGATACCTGGGTAGCTGTTGCTTGGTCAACAGATATTTTGCCTCTATTAAAACGCTATCCTGAGATTGAATTTGTTATTCCCCAGTCGGGAACATCTTTGTGGACGGATATGTGGGTTGTACCGCGATCGACCGAAGCTTTGGCTGTAAATGAGGATCTTGCTTCTATGGTCGAACACTGGATTGACTTTTGCTGGGAGTCTAGATCGGCAAAACAAATATCTCTCTTCACTGACGGCATTTCGCCCATCTTATTATCAATGAAGTCCGAAGACATACCAGAGGATTTACAAGATAATATTTTTCTCAATTCAGAAGTGCTTAATTCAGAGCGAAGCGAATTTTTATTGCCTTTAAAACCAGAAACCGAACGGCAATATCAGGATTTGTGGATTAAGATTAGACGAGCCTAGTTCGGAGAGACAAGGCATGCCTTGTCTGTACGGGAGTAATGAGTATTGCTTGGCAAGAAGTTAGGGATAAGTTTCGGGAGATTTGGGGATATGAGGATTTTAGACCGCCTCAAGGAGAGATAATCAAAACTCTTTTGAGCGGTAAAGATGCTTTGGTAGTTTTGCCCACGGGTGGGGGTAAATCGATTTGTTTTCAGTTACCCGCACTATTGCAAACGGGTTTAACCATAGTGGTTTCGCCTCTGGTTGCGCTGATGGAAAATCAGGTTAATCAGTTAAAACAGCTTGGTTTGTCGGGTGCATTATTACATAGCGAATTGCCACGTAGCGATCGCAAACGGACTTTACAGGCTATTACTCAGCAGCAGTTAAATCTAATTTATTTATCTCCCGAAACTTTATTGAGTATTCCCGTGTGGGAAATCATCTCTCAACCCGAAATCAAAATTGCGGGCATTGTTTTAGATGAGGTTCATTGTCTTACTCAATGGGGGACTACTTTTCGTCCCGCCTATCGTCGTTTGGGTGCAGTACGTCGTAGTTTACTAGCGGTAAAACCTCCAGAAACCAAAATTGCGATCGCAGCTTTTACCGCCACTGCCGATCCTCAAGCCCAAAGAGAGATTATTCAAGCCTTAGAATTAAAACAGCCCGAACTTTTTCTAATCAGTCCCTATCGTCCTAATCTCAGTTTAAGGATTAAAACCGTTTGGACACCTAGAGGCAGAAAACAAGAGACATTAAAGTTTATTCAAGCTAGAAAAAATCAATCGGGTTTAGTTTACGTGCGATCGCGTAAAGACAGTCAAATGTTAGCCCAATGGTTTGAATCTCTCGATTATGCTGTTGCTGCCTATCATGCAGGGTTAATTAGTAGCGAACGCAGACAAATCGAGCAAGATTGGATTTCAGGCAAGATTCAGTTTGTAATTTGTACCTCTGCTTTTGGCATGGGCATAGATAAACCCGATGTCCGCTGGGTAGTTCATTATCACGCACCAGAATTAATTGCCGAATATATTCAGGAAGTAGGAAGGGGTGGTAGAGATGGCAAAGCTGCCGATGCTTTAACTCTGGTTAGCGAACCGACTGGCTGGTTAAATCCCGAAGACAAACAACGCAGTCGGTTTTTTACCAGCAAACTAGAGCAACAATACCGCACCTCACAACAGTTAGTCAAACAGCTACCAAATCGAGGAGAAATTAACGCGATCTCCCGACAGTTCCCCCAGGGAGAGATTACTTTGGGTATTCTGCACAGTTTGGGTTTAATTGCTTGGCAAGATCCGTTTTCTTATCGCAAGCGTAAGTCTTCTGTAACTCTGGATGGTTTAACTCATAGTCAAAAACATCACCAACGACAGATGCAACAATATTTAAAAACCCAACAATGTCGCTGGCAATATTTACTACAAGCTTTTGGTTTTGACAAACAAGCACGAGGCTTCAAATGCGGACATTGCGATCGCTGTTATCAAAAGTCAAAAGAAAAATGATTACCTACTGTAGGGGCGGTTCCCTAAAGGACTCGCTTTATGCGAAGCGGTATCCGTGATAGACGCTTCGCGCGAACCGCCCCTACTAATCAATACTTTCTGTAGCCATTGTTTACTGGTTGTGTAGGATAGACAGGTTGCTGATAATTACCGACTGGCTGTTGTGGGAGTTGAACGGGATAGACGGGTTGCTGTTGTGGTAAGGGTTGCTGATAGACAGGTTGTTGGAGACGGGTTGCTGGTAGACAGGTTGTTGATAGATAGGTTGCTGATAGGTTGGTACTGGTTGTGCAACAGGCGTAGTGGGGGCAACTTGAGGATAATAAGGTTTTTGAGAGGTAGGAGTAACTGATTCTACAGCGTGGCTGACTAACTTGTCTGAGGAGTCAGAACCTTTACTGAGATAAAGATGATCGGTTGCTCGATCGCCATAAATTCGCTTGGTCAACCGCCACTCAGGATTTAAAATAATTTTTAGCGAACCAGAACTTAAACCATGAGTTCTAACAATGTGTAATTGGGGTAGACTGCGATCGCGTGGTACGCCAATTAAATGCAATTCTCCATCCTGCTCGACGATATCTGTAAGATAATCTAGACCATAATCTCGACCATTCAAACGAATTGAACAAATACTGATGGTTGGCACTACTAATTGTATAACCCTCCATTCTTGAACCAGGATCTATTCCGCAAGCTACAGGTTGATAGTTTCTAGCACTAGGTTCTACGTTCAGTCGAACACAGAATATTCCTTTTTTCCAGAATGGAGTAGCCTTGCCATTTTTAATCCACTTCGCTGCACGAGTCGAGGTAGTTGGCATTAACGGAACTTGATTTGAGTCTACTACTGGTACTGATTTTTGCATGGCGATAAGCCTAAATGATTTGGGGTCGAGAGAAGTGTTTCCACTTTCTCCCTCCCATCCGAAACCGAACATGAGATTTTCACCTCATTCGGCTACTCAATATATTTCCCATTGTCAGGTGGGACATCCTGACCTAGTTTGTAGTTATTAATAAATCATTTTCATCCCAAAACCAGTTATATTTTGCTAGTGTTTGGTTGATATTGTCCATGTATTTCCTGAACCTTTGATTTCTAATAAACTCCAAATCTAGAGCAGTTTTTTTGTCGTGGCAATGATTGTGTAGGAGTTGTAGATTCTTGTATTCATCTTTGCCTCCGAGGGCGCGAGGAATATTGTGATCAGTTTCTAGCAAGTCTCCTTCACGGAAGTGTAAGCAGCACCAAGGGCATATTCCTTTTTGTCTCTTTAGCAATGATGCTTTTCGAGTAGGCATATCGGGGTTGCGACCCATTCTGGTACTCCAATAAACTAGATTTCCGTTGTACGGACTATCTTCACCTTTAACTTTGACATACTGATTGCTACTGCTTCCAAATTCATTATGTGAAAGTAACCGAAGGGGGTTAGCGTCTCCTCCATTGGTCGCGAAGACCCAGTTTTTATTTCCTACTTTTCTCCAATATTTTTTATGCGCTTTGTTAAGGCTACCTGTTTTTAGGCGACCCCATGTTCTTAGTTTTTGGTAGACTAGATGCCTCTGTCTACTAAACTCTCCAGCCGTTTGCGCGTCCGAGTTGGCGTAATAATTTATCCATCCTCTGATTATTGGATTAAGCTCGATTATGAGCTTGGCTTGTGGAGCGTGTTTATGTTTTCTAATTACATCTTTGATTTTTCTCTGATGTTTTATGCACGCTTCCTTTGTAGGTGTAATGAGTGTTTTAAAGCCTAGCGGTTGCTTTGTACTAGAATGTTTGGCACTCTTGTATTTTCCACATGGGAATTGTTGTATATGATGTCCCAAAAAGTCAAACCCCGCTTTACCGTTATCACTTAGCTCTGGTATTAGAGTGTGAGCGATTCTGGTTTTGGATGGCTTTAGTTCTAATCCTATCTTTTTTAACCACTTAGAGATTAAATCTTTACATCTTTGGATTACCTTAAGGTCTTTATGTATGATGAGAAAATCATCGGCATATCTGATTACTGTTAGTGTCCTAGCCATACTTTTTCGGTCATATACTTTACCATTAGTTCGTTTTAACTTTAAAGTCATGGCGAACTCTTTGAGTATATTTTCCATTCCATGTAAGGCGACATTAGCTAGTAACGGGCTTATGACCCCGCCTTGTGGCGTTCCTTCAGATGTTGCAGTAAATACCTTTTGGTCTATGACCCCAGATTTTAACCATGCTTTAAGTTGTTGCCTAGTTTTTCCCGTGTAACCGAGTTTCTGGAGTAAGGTTGTGTGATTGATGCGGTCGAAACATTTTGCAATGTCAGCGTCCAGCACATATTTGGCTTTGCTTTGAATTGCGTTTTTTATTTGTTTGATGGCATCGTGACAGGATCGTCCAGGTCGAAAGCCATAGGAATTTGGCTCGAAGCGAGCTTCCCATTCTGGCTCTAGTGCGTGTTTTAATACTGCTTGTAAGGCGCGGTCGTGGATGGTGGGTATTCCTAATGGACGTTTTTCGTCCTTCCCAGGCTTGGGTATCCATACTCTTCGAGTAGGTTTACTTTTTCCTGTTAGTTGGAGTTGTCCTATGAGTCTGAGACGAGATTCTGGGGATAGTGATTTTATACCATCCACTCCTGCCGTCTTACGTCCTCGATTGTCTTGAGTTACCCGACGAACTGCTAAAACCTTGTTTGACCAAGACCTCATTAACGTCTTTTGGATTTTCCTAACTTGTTTTACATCTCCACGACGAGATGCTGCGTAAATGCGCTTTTGTTGCTTGTAGACATATCGCTCGACTTTTAGCCAATTGATATTGTCCCATCCCACAGTATTCGGTTTAGTTGAATCTGTATTAGGCATATATACTACTACTCGTACCTTTACACATTGATATATTGCGAGTCACGTCTGCATATCCTGGGCATTACCCCATCTCTTTTCAAGCATTACTCGT
>JASJEI010000334.1 GCA_030064795.1 Pleurocapsa sp. MO_226.B13
ATTAATAACAAACTGAAGTTGATAAAAAGAAGAGCTTTTGGCTTTAGAAATTTTGATAACTTTGAACTTAGAAGCTTTTTAACTTGGCAGTTTGCTAGTTAGTTTTACACAGTAAGTTCGGTAGAACCAAAAATAACTTTAAAACCTAATAAAAAATGGCAAAAATCTGGAGTTGGTTTTTTCGGTGTTTGAGTCCGAATCTGTTGGTTTCGTTGACCTTGGGGGGTTTGGTTACCTTCTCTATGGATAAAGCCTTGGCTCAAAACCCCAATCCCACTAGACCCCAGGAACAGCCCACCCCTTTTATCCTTCCTCCTAAACAGCCCGAACCCGTCCCTGTGCCGCAGCCTGACCCAGAAGCTCCCCTTAATATTCCTCCTGAAACCATTCCCGCCCCTGAAGAATTACCTGAGCTTCCTGGAAGCATCACCGTTATTCGTTTTGAGTTTGAAGGCAACACTGCTTTTAGGGACGAGGAATTAGCCGAGGTCACTGCTCCTTTTACCAACAAACCCATTACCTTTGCCCAACTGCTGCAAGCAGAGGCTGCCATAACCCAACTTTATGCCAAGGCGGGGTACCTTAATTCTGGTGCTGTCATTCCAGTGGGACAAGCCTTACCCCCCGATGGTGCAGTGGTCAAAATTCAGGTAATTGAAGGGGGAATCGAGGAAATCCGCGTCACGGTTGAGGGAAGATTGAATTCCGATTACGTGCGGAGTCGGCTAGCAAATGCTACTACCAAACCTCTCAATCAAAAACGTCTGTTAGAAGCCCTACAATTGTTACAGCTTAATCCCCTGATTCAAACTATCTCTGCTGATTTATCTGCTGGCACTCGTCCCGAATTAAGTGTCCTGTCGGTGAGGGTTCAAGCAGCAGATTCTTTTCAAATGGAGCTCTTTACCAATAATGGTCGTGTACCAAGTATCGGAAGTTTAGAACGAGGTATCCGCCTCAACCAGGCCAATTTATTCGGTTTCGGGGATGGTCTGAATTTAGAATATGTCAATACTAACGGGAGCAATGCCGTCAACAGTAGCTACACGATTCCCCTTAATTCCCGCGATGGCACGATTAAACTAACGAGTCGATGGACGGAGACGGAGGTAATTGAGGAGCCCTTTGACCGCCTGGATATTACGGGAGACTCCCTTTATCTAGATTTGAGCTTGCGCCAACCTATCATCCAAAACCCTACCCAAGAATTAGCATTAGGGATAACTGCTTCCCGCCAGTCAAGTCAAACCAGTATCTTAGGAGAAGGGTATCCTCTCTCTCCTGGAGCTAATAGTAATGGAGAAACTCGGCTATGGGTGCTGCGGTTTTTTCAAGAATGGACTAAGCGAAGTTCTCAAGATGTGTTAGCGTTTCGCTCTCAGTTTAATTTAGGAGTAGATGTTTTTGATGCCACGATCAATAACGAACCGCCCGATGGTCGTTTTTTCTCTTGGCAAGGGCAGGGACAGTATGTGCGTTCTCTAGCGACCGATACGTTGCTGGTGCTGCGTTCATCCCTACAGTTGACAACCAAACCCCTAGTTCCGTTAGAACAATTTACCTTGGGGGGGTTGTATAGCCTTCGCGGTTATCGACAGGATCTTTTCCTGACAGATAATGGGGTTTTCACTTCAGCAGAAGTGCGTTTGCCCATCCTGCGGGTAGATAGTGTTGAAGGTCTTTTACAAATTGCTCCCTTTGTGGATTTTGGGGTTGCTTGGAATGATGGGGATAATCCCATTCAGATATCTGGCTCCAATACTTTGGTAGGAGTGGGACTAGGTTTGCAATGGCAGATGGGGGATGATTTTACGGCTCGCTTTGATTGGGGAATTCCCCTGATTGATGTTGATTCACGAGATAATACATTACAAGAACAGGGGCTTTATTTTACGGTGAATTATAGCTTTTTTTAGCTTTGTCGGCGGGAATTGTGCGACTGATTTTTTCTGACTTATTAAATCTTAAACCTGAGAATTTTTTCGATACAATCCTGATTTTTCCCCATTGTTTTATTCCTGTTCTGCTGGCAATGTAGTTGATATAAAGAGAGTTTATCAATTGAAAGGCATCGCGCACGAATAAGTTGCTCTTGTTTAGTAGGAAAAGCCTTCGTCATAAAGAGTAACACAAAGCAGATTGACTGATTTAAGCTGAAACATTTTTAGAAAAAGGATTTTCTCATTTATATTCGGTAAGTTATTTCTGCGCGATGCCTTACGCTACAATATCTCAACGCAAAGAGCTACGCACAGAATCCGGAAACTATATTTCTGATATTCGTTCCTATACCTCTGACCATACAAGCGGAGAAACATTTTTACATGACATTTATATAAAACAAGAAAAGCTGCCCCTGACAAACTAGAATTTACTGACGATAGTGCGATCAAAGGAAACTGAGAACGGCAATACCTACTAATACCATACTTTTGTGGCGTTTTGAGTCGGTAGCGATCGCACCGATCTTAGTGCCATTGGTCTTTGGGTAAGCAAGAGAGAGTAATTATTCCTATCCCTCCGATCCTCGTTTTCTCCTAGCTTATTACTAACGTGCCAATCTCTAAAATTGTTTCTCCTTGTCACTACTCTCCAGCAAATTCCAGAATGGTTGCGTACAACTGTTTACTCACTCGAAAGTCAGCTTGCTCAATTAGTCGCTCCATGAGAGGTTTAACGGCTGGAATCAGGCGATTACCCTTAGCTTGCAGGAGGATTCCCAACAATCCCGTGACCTGCAATCCATATCTCATTGCCACTTCCCGTCCTCGGCGTTCATCCATCAGCAACAAATCAGCTTTTAACTCCAGTGCCAAAATAATTGCTTCAGCCTCGCCTAAATCGATGTTTTTTTCACTTTCCCGAAGCATTTTTACCTGTTGAGACGCAGCAATTGTCTGAGTTTGAATCCAGGGTAAAGTTTGCACCTCTACCGCACCAGGAACTAGTTTATCAACCCTAACCATCTCATTGTAAACCGCTGTCGGGATAAGGAGGCGAGTGTAAAGTTGTTCCAGCAAGTTGAGCTGATTGATGGCTGCCAGATTGGTAATCGGTGATGTATCACTGACAACAATCACAACAACTTCATCGATTGCAAAGTTCTGACATCGGACTGAAAATCTTCCACATCATAATTGAGGCATAGTCCGCGCTTAGCAAGTTCATGTTGAAACTCAATCACTGTCAGTCCAGTCCAAGCACGAGCTTTGCCGCTACTAATTTTTTCTTGCTTGTAGAGCATGATGGCGATTTCTAGTTTTAATTCATCCTCGGTCATTTTTGTTGCCCGAAGAATGTCATCAGGAATTAAGACGCTCATATTTTAATTGTTAGTTACAGTCTTTACTTGACATCCTATTAGGGTCGAGGTGAGTGTTACCACTACACCCCTCCCGTCCGAAACCGAGCGTGAAGGTTTTCCCTTCACTCGGCTACTCAACATATTTCCCATTGTCAGGTGGGGCATCCTATCCTTAGATTGCAGTTATTAGCAAATCATTTTCATCCCAAAACCAGTTATATTTTGCTAGTGTTTGGTTGATGTTGTCCATGTATTTCATGAATTTTTGATTTCTAAGAAATTCCATGTCCAAGGCAGTTTTATCGTCATGGCAGTGACCGTGTAAGAGTTGTAGATTTTTGTATTCATCTCTACCACCAAGGGCGAGAGGAATATTATGGTCGGTTTCTAACAAATCTCCTTCACGGAAGTGTAGGCAGCACCAGGGGCATATACCTTTTTGTCTTTTAAGCAACGAGGCTTTTCGGGTAGGCATATCGGGGCTGCGCCCCATCCTGGTACTCCAATAAATTAGGTTTCCATCAAATGGGCTGGCATCGCCTTTAACTTTCACATACTCGACGCTACTGCTTCCAAATTCAGTATGTGATAGTAACCGAAGAGGATTTTCCTCCATTTTCCTGGTTGCGAATACCACTTTTTGTTGCCAGTTTTTCCAGTATTTCTTATAAGCTTTGTACCAGTCACCAGTACGATGACGACCCCATGCTCTAAGTTTTTGAAAAACGAGGTTATCTTGTTTTGTAAATATCCCTGTTGTCTGAGCATCGGAGAATGAATAGTAATTTACCCATCCTCGAATGATTGGATTAAGCTCAACTATGAGTTTTGCTTGGTGGGAGTATTTATGTTTTTTGATTACCTCTTTAATCTTTTGTTGATGCTTTTTACAGGCTTCAACTGATGGCGTAATGAGTGTCCTAAAACCGAGTTTTTCTTTTGTACTGGGGTGTATTGAACTTTTGTACTTACCCACCTTATATTGATGGATATGATAACCTAAAAAGTCAAAGCCAGCTTTCCCGTCTTCGCTTTGCTCTGGGGTTAGAGTGTGGGCGATTCTGGTTTTAGATGGTTTTAGTTCTAGTCCCATGTCTTTTAACCACTCGGAGATTAATTCTCTGGATCTTTGGACTACATTGAGGTCATGATGTATTAGAAGAAAGTCATCTGCATACCTAATGAAAGTGAGAGATTTAACCTTTTGTTGCCAACTAATTTGGCTGTTTGGTTTGTCTTTTCTCCTAATATCAAGAGTTTTAGCAAACTCCATCAACATATTTTCCATTCCATGTAGAGCTACATTCGCGAGTAAGGGGCTTATAACCCCACCCTGCGGTGTTCCTTCAGATGTGGCAGTAAATACCTTTTGGTCTATGACTCCAGATTTTAGCCAGGCTTTTATTTGATGCCTGAGTTTACCCGTGTAACCGAGCTTCTGTAGTAAGGCTAAGTGGTCGATTTTGTCAAAGCATTTTGCAATATCAGCATCCAGCACATATTTGGCTTTGGTGTTAATTGCGTTTTTTATTTGCTTGACGGCATCGTGACAAGAACGTCCTGGTCGGAAGCCGTAGGAATTTTTCTCGAACTGAGCTTCCCATTCTGGTTCTAGGGCGTGTTTTAGTAACGCTTGTAAGGCTCTATCCTTAATTGTGGGTATTCCTAATGGACGCTTCTCATCTTTCCCAGGTTTCGGTATCCAGACTCTTCGAGTTGGTCTACTTTTACCTGTTATTTTGAGTTGTCCTACGAGTTTAAGACGTGCTTTTGGGGATAGTGCTTTCACTCCGTCCACTCCTGCCGTCTTTCGTCCTCGATTATCTTGTGTTACCCGACGAATAGCTAAGACCTTGTTTGACCATGACCTCATTAACGTTTTTTGGAGTTTTCTTACTTGTTTTACATCTCCATGACGAGATGCTGTGTAAATGCGCTTTTGTTGCTTAAAGACGTATCTTTCGACTTTATGCCAATTGATTTCATCCCATCCCACAGTATTCGGTTTAACTGAATCTGTATTAGGCATATGTACTACTACTTGTACCTCTACACATTAATATATTGCGAGTCACGTCTGCGTATCCTGGGCGTTACCCCATCTCTTTTCAAGCATTGCTCGTTGATTCGAGTTAGGCTTTTGCTTCTTGACCCATCTTCCTCAACTTTCACCATACGGTTTTGACGATACCTACCAGTATTCTGGGGATGAGATTGAGTTATTTCGTTCTTGTATTCCTTTGGTTCGAGTTCTTTAGGGTTCATCTATCCACCTGTGTAAGCTGATTGTGCGTTACGTAAGTGAGGGAACTTCGTAAATCTAAGCTCGTCCCGATATTTCGGGTTGCAAGGTGTGGTCTTTTACACCACTAGCTTATATCCCTTGCTAAATCCTTAAGATGGTTCAGTAGATGATTCGTTTTTCTACCCCACGATTTCCTATTCCTTGATGCAATCTCAGTCCAGGTCGGTTATGAAACTCATGCAAACGATTAGGCGTTTTCAGCAATTATCGCTCTTTCGTCTTCACTCCCGCTTTTACATCTGGGTTGTCATCCCAGATGTAAGGGAAACTTCTCATTCTCGTTGCCGAGAAGGACGCTGTGTGCTTTTTCTTCCGCACAAGAGGACAAGGACTTGGGGTTCTAGGTTACTACCCTCACCTTGAAGAAATACAAGTTATCATCTGTTAAGGATTAAAGTGCGAACTCTACCTTTTGGTTACTTAACAGAAGCCCTACATCCCTCCTCGAAAGAGGATTTCGTAGGAACGAATCGCACCCCTCGCTCCTTACCGAGGGATTCCTACCGATCCGAAGATCTTCGGTGTGGTTCTCGGTTCATCGACTCGCCTTGACCTGGCAGGTTTTCACCAACCAAGCTAGAGCTACATCATTC
>JASJEI010000060.1 GCA_030064795.1 Pleurocapsa sp. MO_226.B13
TTTCCCGAACGAGTAGTTTGGTACTCTATGACTTGGACTTATGGGTTTTATCTTCTGGGTGCTACTTATATTGTAGGTTCGGTAGTAGCATGGATTTTATTTGCTTATCTGTTACTCAAGTGGTGGCTACAGGACGAAAATACTCCCGAAGAAGAGAAAATTGTCATTCCCTGGATTACCTGGGTTTGGATTTTGGGGATGGTGATGATGGAAGTGGCTTTAATTATGGGGCATTTAGACTATAATTTGCCTACTTCCCAAATTATTAAATCTTCCATTGGCTGGGCAAAAGGTTGGGCATTAATTGCCCTCTATCCTTTGGCAGGTTGCTTGAACATTAGACCCAAGCTAATTTATCGTGCAGCCTGTGTTATTTGTTTTCAAACTCTGGTAATTTCACCCTTATTAATTGCTGCGCCTTTGTTAGGTTTACCCCAAACCTTGTATGTCTCGCCCCTCAAAGCTGTGGGTGCGGGCTTAGGACCTATTTTTTTTGATGTATCTCTATATGCAGTGGATTTTGACGGACAAATACGCCAACGTCTGTTTACTCCCTGGGGTCCTGCTTTGGGCTTTGTGGCTAATGTTTACTTTACCCTAGCACTGCGGGAACAAGATAAAAAATGGCGTTGGTATGGCATTATCGGCGCGATTTATTTATCCCAAATTTGTAAATCTCGTTTAGCGCAAGTCTGTATTCTCAGTACCCCGATCTTTATTTTTGTGCTGTCGCGATTGATTCGCCCTTATATTTTAATGTTTTTAGGAAGCGTTAGCGTTATTAGTGGTATTCTGGCTACAAATATCATGAATGGTGTGGCTACTTTCTGGAAGAATTTTAAAGCGCAACGAGCAGCGTCGAGTCGGGTTAGAGCAGCCTTAAAAGAAATTGCCTTTTATCGCGCCGAGACAGAAGCACCAATTTGGGGTCATGGGGTCTTGCAAATGGGTCCTCACGTAGTGGAATTTATGCCCATCGGCTCGCACCATACTTGGGCGGGTTTGGCTTTTGTTAAGGGTATGGTTGGCTTTTATGCTTTGGCTATTCCCATGTTTTTGAGTTTCTTATTTTTACTCGTTAAAGCCCAATACAATCGAGATGCAGCCACGGGATTGGCTATTTTGTTTATTTTATTTCTCTATACTTTTGGCGAAAATTTGGAAATTTTAGCTTATCTCTATTGGCCTGGGTTAATTATGATGGGGATTGCCTTTAAGAAAAATAAGCCCAAAATCAAGTTCGAGAGAACTAACTTCTGAAGCTATTACTTAATTTCGTAGCGAGCACTTTTATTTTTTATAGGGATACTCACAAACAAGTTCTAATACCAAATCCTCTTTACATAGGATATTTATTACAAAGCTGTTAAACCCAGTAGAGACGTTACATGTAACGTCTCTACGATCCATTTGAACGTGTATTTTGGTAATCGGAATTGTATAAGTTGAAATTTGATTTTGAAAGAATTATTTTGATGGGATTAATTTCGATCGCATTTAAGCAAATTGAACTGCAAAGCGATCGCGTAAGATCTGAAGCTTTTGACTAACACCTGTTAGCTTGAGAGCTAAACCTTCGCAGGCTCGATAGAAAGAAAGGGGTAGCAGTCTGAGTAGATAAGCTGCAAATATAGTTTGGACAGTACGAGTAGGTTCGCTTAAGACTATTTGCCAGTGGGTAGCTAAGGCTTTATGGGTTAAGCTAACTGCCATTTTGCCATTTTTAAGACGTACCGCACGACGAGCTAAATACCGTAGTTGAAAGGCTCTGGCAGGGTTTTCATACTGGGCTAATAATTGAGGAGAGCGATCGCGATGTTTGGTCACCATTTGCTCCCAAGAATCGTATTGTTTGAGGACATTTGCCGACAGTCCTTCGCCATTGACGCGGTATAAAGTTAGTGCTTCGCCAATACCTTCGATTTTCCAAGGAGTTTCCGCTGCGATCCGCAACCAACATTCAATATCTTCTGATTGACGGAAATTTTCATCAAAGTAGAAGTTTTCTACTTCTCCGTGTAGATTATCTTGAAAGCAAATCGCTGCAAATACTTCTTTACGAATTACGGGTGCCGAACCATTACCGATGGGGTTACGACAGAGAAGATGGGAGGGAGTAATATCTTGGAGCTTGGGCATTTGGTAGATACCTAATGCCTGTCCTTGTCCGTCGATAAATTGAGAGCGACTAAAACTAACTCCAACTTGTGGCGAAGATTCTAAATGTTTGACGTGCTGTGCCAATTTTTCGGGCAACCAGAGATCGTCTGAGTCGAGAAACGCTAAATAATCTCCTTGAGCGTGACGAATACCTGTATTTCTTGCTCCTGCTAAACCGCGATTTTTTTGACCGATAATTTTAATCCGAGGATCGTCAAACTGTTGGCAAATTTCGATACTGCGATCGGGAGATTCGTCGTCGATAATTAACAATTCAAAATGAGGATAAGTTTGATTAAGAACTGAATTTATAGTCTGAGCAATATAGTTTTCAACGTTATATACAGGAACAATTACAGATACGAGTTTCATGAGAATTACCTTGACTTATGATTAATCTCATTATTGCCAGCTCCCATTTGCGATCGCGTCCGTTTAAAAAATTGATTTGTATAACTTTCTGTATAAGTTTAGGAAATTGTCAATCTTCGCTCGAAAATAACTGGTCAAGTCCCTATATAACGATTAAAAAGGAGAAATAAAGAAACCAGATTTAATGAGAATTTTTTATGTCCGAGCGGGAAAAAATCCGTCATTTGCTGACAATTAAAGACGAGGGTGGCAAAAAAACATATCGACTAGAAGCAGAAACCTATTCTCTGGGTCGAGATCCTTGTAATTCGATTGTGATTCGCGGGTCGTCAATTTCACGACACCACGCAACCATATTGCGTATTCCTTCGACAAATGGCGATCGCTCGTATTTTCGCATTATTGATGGCAGTTTTAATGGTAAAAAAAGTACCAATGGTATTTACATCAACGGTCGTAAATGTCTTTCGGCCGATCTCAAACACGGAGATAAAATCAAATTTGGTGATAAAATCTCTGCTAAGTATTATACTTTGTCTAACTTGTCAGATTTAGAATTTACTCAAATCGATCCTTTAGAAGATGTTTCTTGTTTTTTATCCCAAAATAGTAATTCGCGCCAAACTTTAATTGCCAAAGACGATAATTCTGCTGAAAACAACGATGTAGTTTTAGCACGTTTGGCTTCTTTTCCCGAATTAATTCCCAATCCTATTGTAGAAATAGACACCAAAGGAAAAATTACCTATCTCAATCCCGCAGCCATGCGAATTTTTCCGCAATTAAAAACCAAAGAATTCGAGCATCCTTTATTATCCAGACTTCCCGATCTAGTTGCTCGACAAGCAAAAAATTCTTTTATCAGACAAATTAATTTAGATAGTGGCGTCTTCGAGCAATCAGTACATTATCTACCCCAAAGCGATTTAATTAGGATATTTATTACCGATATTAGCGATCGCCAACGCGCCGAACGAGAACGGGAACAACGGGATCTTCTGTTGCAAAAAGCTATCTCGGCTCAAGATCTCACTTATGCTCAACGCATTCAAAATCTACTAGAAATAGGATGCGAATCTTTTGACTTAGAAGTTGGCTTGATTGCCAAAATCGAGCAAGATCTGTACCTCGAACAGACTGCCTATTTTAAGACTAAAGCTAAATCTCCATCAATCGAACTGACTAACTTTTCCTTAGAAAGCAGGCAACAGCCGTGGCAAAAAATTCTGGCAGTCGATCCTAGTGAAGCGGTATTTTTTTTAGAAGAAGCAGCAACTTTACCAGATCGAGACTGCAAAACATATTTTGCTCAAAAAATTTTAGTCTCGGGAAAAGTTGGCGGAATTCTCTGTTTTTTAGGCAAAACATCCTGTCGTTCTGCTGTCAGCCAAGCAGATCGCGAACTTTTAAAGTTGATGACTAGATGGTTGGGAAGCGAAATCGAACGACAACAAATTCAAGTTCGTTTAAAACAGCAATATTCTAAAACAGTTTTGCTCAAATATATTACTGAAGAAATTCGGCAAAGCTTAGATTCTCTGCAAATTGTTCAAACCACCGTAAATCAAGTGGGTGCTGCTTTTGGCGTTAATCGCTGTATTATTCATCGCTACTTAGAAAAAGAAAAATCTCTTCCCGAACTTCCTTGCGTAGCTGAGTATCTTACTCAAGATATTCCGTCAATGCTCAATGCAAAAATTCCCTTTGTTAATAATCTTCACGTTCAAAAAGTATTGAATCAAGAGCAAGCAGTGGTCAATAATGATGTCTATCAAGAACCTTTATTGGAGAATATGCACCATGCTTGCGAGCAATTGCAAGTGATGTCGATGATTGCAGTTCGTACTTCCTATAAAGGACAGATTAATGGCATTATCGCCCTCCATCAATGCGATCGCTTAAGGGATTGGAAACGGGATGAAATTGAATTGTTAGAAGCTGTAGCTGCTCAAGTAGGTATTGCTTTGGGGCAAGCAGAATTATTAGCTAAAGAAACTTTACAAAAAAGTCTGTTGACCAAACAAAATCAAGAATTAGATGCGGCAAAACAGGCTGCCGAAGCAGCTAATCAGTCAAAAAGTCAATTTCTGGCAACCATGAGTCACGAATTGCGTACTCCTATGAATGCAGTGATTGGCATGACAGGTTTATTGTTAGATACTGGTTTGAGTTTTCAACAGAGGTATTTTACCGAAACTATTCGGCGTAGTGGAGAAACTTTACTAGCTCTGATTAATGATATTCTCGATTTTTCTAAAGTTGAAGCAGGAAAAATGACTTTAGAGAAATATCCCTTTAGTTTGCATACTTGTTTGCGGGATGCTATAGAACTGGTGAAACCCCAAGCACGAGCCAAAGAAGTAAGCTTATCTTATCAAATTGATGAATCAATTCCTCAATGTATTATCGGCGATATTGCTAGATTAAGACAGATTTTAATTAATTTGCTTGGTAATGCCGTCAAATTTACCGATAAAGGTCAAGTATATGTTTCCATCAGTAATTTAGGCACGGATGGAGAAAATAACTGTCATCTCCAATTTTCGATCCGAGATACGGGAATTGGTATTGCTCCTGAAAAACAAAAACTTTTATTTCAACCCTTTACCCAAGCTGATGCTTCGGTCAACCGTAAATATGGCGGTACGGGTTTGGGTTTAGCTATTTGCAAACAATTGATCGAGTTGATGAATGGCACTATTTGGTTAGAAAGTCATGGCAGTGTCGCTGGCAATCCGCCCCATAATTGGCAGCCCGTCGATCGCGATCGAAATAAAGTAGGGACGACATTTTACTTCACCATGATCGCAGAAGCAACTTTATCGTGTTTTCTGCCTGAAAGTGATGGGGAAGCTAAAAAATCCTCGACTTTAGCTAGTACAAAAAGCCAACAAAACCTAAGAATTTTGTTGGCAGAGGATAACAGTGTCAATCAAAAAGTCGCCTGTTTAATTTTAGAAAAATTAGGCTATCGAGCCGATGTGGTCAGTAATGGTATAGAGGCGGTCAACTCCGTGCAAACTGTTCCCTATGATTGCGTCTTGATGGATGTAGAAATGCCAGAAATGGATGGTATTACCGCTACCAAAAGAATACTTTCTCAAACTCAAAATTTAGCAAAAACCCCCTATATTATTGCTCTGACCGCTTATGCTTTATCCGAAGATCGCGATCGCTGTTTGCAAGCAGGAATGCAAGACTTTATCACTAAACCAATTCGAGTTGAAGAACTAGAACGGGTATTAGATAAAATCATTGCTTTGAGGGAAAAAGGTGAAGCTGGCAATCCAACTATTACTCCCCAGAAAAATCTAAAAGCCGAATTACCGCCTACTCCATCAGCTATAGCTAGAGAGGAATCTCTTGGGGAAACGGAAAACCCCGTCCTCGATCGCCAAGTTTTAGATTCTTTACGGGTTATGGCAGGAGAAAAAGCCCAAGCTCTCTTAACTAAAATTATCAATCAGTATTTTGAAGACACTCCAGAACGCCTAAAAGCGATCGCCCAGGCTCTAGAAGCTAAGGATACCGAGGCTTTGCGTAAAGCTGCTCATGGTTTTCGTTCTAGCAGTGCCAACTTGGGAGCGGTAATTATTGCCGATTACTGCAAAAATCTGGAAAATATGGCTCGTGCGGGTGAAATCCCCGAACATCCAGAGACTCTAACCGAGTTAGAAGCTGAATACGAAAAAGTAAAAATCGCCCTACAACAAGAATGCAACCATGAGTAAACTAGAATCCAATCCAACTCCCCTAATTCTGATTGTCGATGACGATCGCACGATGCGTTCCTTACTCAATTTGGCAATGGAAGAAGAGGGTTATCGCGTGGTAGAGGCTGAAAACGGAGAACAGTGTCTCTCTGAATATAATCATTTCCAACCTGATTTAATTCTTTTGGATGCAGTAATGCCCGATATCGATGGTTTTACCTGCTGCCAAAAAATTCGCTCCCTCCCAGGAGGCGATCGCCTGCCGATTTTGATGATTACTGTCCTCGACGATCGAGATTCGGTAGATCGAGCTTTTAAAGCAGGGGCGACGGACTATATTACTAAACCAATTCATTGGTCGGTATTGTCTCAGCGCGTCTGTAGTTTACTAACTAACAAGCAAGCTTGGGCAAAATTAGCAGCAGTTGAGTCACAATTACGCCAACAACAAGCGTGGTCACAACTAATTAGCAAGATTCTAGAGCAAATCGTTTCAAGCGATTGCCAAAGTCATTCAATTAAGCAAGTTTTATCGAGTATTCGCGAATGGTTAAAAGCTGTAAGAATCCTATTATATCAGTCAGATTCTCAACAATATCTGGAGTCACTTGTAACAGGATGTGCATCGATTAAAAACTTTTCGGCAACAGACTTTAATTTAATGACGGAATATGGGGAACAATATCAACAGGGAAAATCCATTGTAATTGAAAACCTATCTCAAGCTGACTTGCCGTCTGATGTAATTCAACAATTTAGACAATTAAACATTCAGTCTTTATCGATTGTCCCAATTACAAAGGGCGATCGACTCTTAGGCTTACTGACGATTCACTTCTCTGGCACATTTCCCCAAGATCGAGAGTTACTCTCGAACCAATTATTAGATTTAGCAAATCTTTTAACAATAACTGTACAGACAAGACATGCCTTGTCTCTAACTGATAACTAACAACTGATTATGGCAAAGCGATCGCTAAAAGCATCTCCCCCTGGAATAGATCGAGCTAAAAAAGCTTTTGAGCGCACTGGCTGGACTCAAGAATATTTAGCAGCAGAGGTGGGTTTATCTACTCGTCAATCAGTTTGGAAATTTTTTAAAGGGAAACCGATCGAACGCCACATTTTTATCGATCTTTGTTTTCAATTGAGTTTAGATTGGCAGGATATTGCCGACTTGCCACCCCTACCCCCCAGAGACAGATCCCTAACCGAAGAACCTAGCGTTTCTGTAGGTGCAACCGTACCAGATGACGATCGCTTAGTCACCCAGGCGCGATCGCAAGTAAGGGGACAAATAGAAGCTCAATGTGGCACGATTCAGTCTTTCTTTGAATTTGCCCAACCTTTAGCTTTAGAAAGTATTTATACCAATCAAAATGTACTGACTCGCCTCAGCAATCAACGTTGGTTAGAAATATCAGATCTGCAAAATTCCCGTCAGCGCACTTTAACCGATCTCGCGATTGAAACTATCCCCGCCCTAGAAGCAGTTACCAAGCATCAAAAACTGATGCTTTTGGGCAAACCAGGGGCAGGTAAAACTACTTTTTTACAGCATCTGGCTTTGGAGTGTATTAACGGGAATTTTAAAGCAGACTGCGTTCCTGTAGTTATTTTCTTAAGAACTTTTGTAGCTCAAGCAAAAGAATGTCAAGATTTTAGCTTACTAGGTTATCTCGAACGCTTTTGGCGTAACTGCAATTTATCTTTAGAGCAAATAAAAAGCTTATTACAACAAGGCAAAATTTTAATTCTCCTCGATGGGTTAGATGAAATTCCCCTAGAATACGAACAGTCAGTTTTCCAACAGATTCAACAATTTTCTCAGCTTTACTATCAAAATTCTTTCGTTATTACTTGTCGTTTAGCTGGACAGCAATATCGTTTTAATGGTTTTACCTATGTCGAATTAGCTGATTTTAATCCCTCTCAGGTAGAAATCTTTGCCCAAAGATGGTTTATCGCTACTGCTAGAGATCCTAAAGCTGGACAAGATAAAGCGCAGCAATTTCTCGAACAACTTCACGACAAAAATAATCAAGCAATTCGAGAATTAGTTACTACTCCCATTCTGTTAAACCTGATTTGTTCTGTCTTTCAAGAACGCTTATCTTTTCCCGATAAACGAGCCAGATTGTATCAGGAGGGATTAGATATCTTATTGGTACGTTGGGATCGCTCCAGAGGAATCGATCGCGACCGCGCCTATCATAATCTGGCTTTAGCCGATAAAATTAAACTCCTCAGTCATATTGCTGCGGTTAATTTTGAACGAGGTAATTATTTCTTTGAAGTCGATTCCCTTTTGCAAATAATTGCCAATTATCTAGGGACTTGCTCTAATTCCCCCAGCGATCCAGAAACCCTGCGTTTGGATAGTAAAGCAATTTTAAGAGCGATCGAAGTTCAACATGGATTACTAATTGAAAGAGCTAGAGGAATATATTCTTTTTCTCATTTAACTTTTCAAGAATATCTGACTACAAGAAAAATAGTTTCTAGTTCCAATTCAGAGGAGTTACATCGTGCTTTACAACAGTTAGCAACTCAGATTACCAATCCTCAATGGCGCGAGGTAATTTTATTGACAGCTAGTATGCTACCCAACGCAGATTATTTGATACAGCAGCTTAAAATCCAAGTGGATTCTATCTTGCAAGAAGACTCTCAATTACAAGAGTTTCTCCAATTTATCGCTCGCAAATCCAAAGATTTATCTGTACCCTATAACCCAGCAGCAGTAAGAGCTTTTTATTTTAGTCTGTTTCATAATCGCGATTTAAATCTAGCGATCGCTCTTGAACCTCAACTAGCCAAGGAGTTACCTAACGATCTGGCTTTGGACCTAGCTTTAGAAAGAGCTTTCGATCTGGCTCGATCTTTAGTTAAAAATCCCGACATCAAACAAATTCTTAACTTCAGCTTTGCCTTGGAGTTTGAGTCTAATTTGATTTTCTCCTCAGACATGAAACAGGCTCTCGATCTCCTCAAACAAGAACTTCCCGATCCTGCTAAGGGAAAAGAACATTTATTGACATGGTGGTCAGCTAATGGTGACGATTGGGTCAACAAGTTTCGTCAAGCGATCGCTCGATATCGCTATTACAGCATTGATTGGAATTTTAACTCTTCTCAGCAAGAGCTTTTACACAAATATTATCTAAATAACCAATTTTTACTCCAATGCCTCGATCGAAATTTCAATCTGACTTTTGCTATAAAAAAAACAATTAAAGACACATTTTTAATTATTTAATACTCTAGGCAATCTGCGGTAACTTTAGAAGTCACAAAGAACAGATAAAGTTCATTGGTTAATTTAATCGTGCTTGTTGCCATCTATCTTGAATAGAGGAATAAGATTCTCCTACATCATAGGATATTTTATATCTTGGATTGCTCTAAAACGCTTTATGAAACCAATCATTGATTGCTAAGAAGCGATTGACTTGCATTTCCTTGATTTATGGATAGTCTAGTATCATAGAATATACAGCTTTTTCAAGTAAGCGCGATCGCGCTTACTAGTTAGTATTAATTCTATTTGGTGTCAGATTTTAAATCTTGAAACATTGCATAGTAGGGAAGATTATTTTTAATCGCATAGTCAGTTTTAGAAGCATAAAAATTCCCATCGCGATCGTGAAAAGCCCAGGTGGTTGGAAACTGAACAATTGCGCCCATAGTTAGAGGGACACCAGATTCTTTTAAAGCTTTGATCCGTCGATGCAAAGTACTTCTAGACAAACCTGTTTTTTCAATTAGTTGGCGGTAACTATATTTTTGACCCTCAATTAGCATCGGATATAATTTATTGATTGATAAATGTGTCAGAGTTTCGATTTTGACACAAAATTTCTCAACTAGCTCTAGTCTGTTGTTTTTTTGTTTTTCCTCCTTAAAACCATGCCTCTACCTCGGATTAAAGTAGCCCAAGACAAAGCAGAGTTAGTGCAAAAGCTATTAGATACAAAAGAAACTACAGGCGCATTTCAAACCTATGCAGATATTATTGCCTTTGCTGCTAGTTTGGGAGCAAAGTATCACAAGCGAGTCAAGTTGGGGGAAATATCTCCAACCGAACCCGCACCTATCAACCTGGAAGTCTTTATTTCCCGTGGTTACGATCGCCTGATTAAATTAATTGCCGTAAGCCAAACTCAAGATTTAAGCATCCTTGCTACCGAAGATACGGTTGCTGAAGCTAAAAGAATCCAGATTTTTGAAGAATATGCCAATGGTGGTTTAGAACAGCTTCAGAACGAACTACGCGGTGCAGTTGACTATAGCGAAAGGTTGGTTCTAATTCTGAACGCAGAAAGATTTACCAGAGAAACTGAGGAGGGAGAATTCGATCTGAGTCGATTTTTATAAGTCGAAGGCTACAACGGGCAAGTACAGATCGAGCTGTCATATCATTATTTGACCCCGAAAGACTCATGAATGTGAAGATTAGTAGACTGACACAACTAAAATAGTGCGATAAGCGATCGCTCAAAGCCAGGACTATCTATAGATTAAGTACCTGGGCAAAATAAACCCGTGTACTTTTAGAAAGCAAGGGAGGCAAAGGAAGCAGGGAGGAAAGACGATCGTAACAATACTTGATTAATATACAAATAATTTTGCTTACCTACTTATCAAAAACCCAAAAATATCAAGCGAGCAGACAAATCATCTGCGTTTGCGGTGCGCGGGGATGGGGGACTTTTAACTTTGAACAGTTAACTGTTGAGTAGACTAAGACAACTAAAATAAGTCCCCCTATCCACCCCCGCGTCTATCACGGATACCGCGACCCATTTCGGCCGGGGACGCAAGACAAAGGCTTTAGCCGCATGTACGCCCTAAAGGATTCCCTTCGGTCACGCACCAAGACATCTGCGTTCATCTGTGGACTCTTACCATACCCAAGTTTACTTAATCATTTGTTGACCAGCTTAATTTTTTTGGCTCAAAGGTGTCACAAATTTAATTTTGACCCAAAAAACGGTAGTCAAAGATACAAAACATTACAAAAATCAGTAGAGAATATACAGATGATCTTTAGATAATCGGCAAATATAAACTTACTTTACAAAGAAAAATTCTCCACTTCATTGATTCTTCATAAAGATTCCCAGATTTTTAAAAATTTCATAAAGATAAATTTTTTTTTGGAAAAACTTGCATAAAGCTCAGGTACACTTCGTACAAGAGGTATGAAAAGGCAACTATCAAGTTTGCAACTACGAATAAAAATAACTTAACAATTTAGATTCATTAACTCAAGCACGACAAAAACCCAATAAAGACAGGCAATTCAGTCGAACGGTGAATTAGTAAAAAGCGCGAATTTCAAGTTAATCGAGTGATGCTTGGTTTGCATAAAACTAAATTCAAACGCTACTAAAGCTAGAGCTGCTTGACTTAAAGATCTTTTGTCATGGGTATCCATGGCAACCTGAAATTGATAAATTTTATTCTGATTGCAGACAGGAAAATTGTTTGAGGAAATATCTACATCATGTACAGTCAACAATCTCAATTCCAAGACTTCCAGTCTCATCTTTCCGCACCTCAGTTAAACAACGAACAGCGGTTACTATCGCCATTTCAACAAAAACTTTTAAAAGAAAAACTCAAAACCAATCTCAGACCAGAATATCGTCGGCGAATTGAAATCATGTTGTTAGCAGATCGGGGTCATTCTCAAACTCAAATTTGCGCGACACTCAACTGCTCTCACGAAACAGCAAGATATTGGACGCATATAGCTCAGTCGGGAGAGGCTCACAAATGGAAAGACTTGCCGATAGGTAGACCAAAAACTGTCAACGAAAAATATCTCAATCGTTTACAGGACTTAGTAAGCAGAAGCCCCCGCGATTTCGGTTATGCATTTAGACGCTGGACGGCAAATTGGCTGAGCAAACATTTAGCTAAAGAACTAGGCATAGAAGTAAGCGAGCGTCATGTCAACCGTTTGCTCAAGCAAATGGGATTATCAACCCGTCAACCCCGTCCTCAAGAGGACACCACTCTAGCTGATACTAGCAGCCAAAAATCCGAGAAGAAAAAAAGCTCGAATATTGTAATTCGCAATCTTCAAGGCAACAAACAGCCCAAAACAGCAAGTTTTAGTCCTTTTTATTTGAACTAATTCTCGGTATATCAATCCACAAACAACGTTGTCTAGTCTTCAATCATGTATATAGATTCGCGATCGCAAGCTACGTTTCAAAAACAACTACAGCAACAATTACAACAAACCCTAGGAAAATCTTTATCCTCTGGCGAACTGCAAGAGTGTCTGAAGCAGGTACAGCTAGTCGAACCATCTACGGGAAAACAATTTTGGCGATCCGATCGCTCGACTCCAGGGATTTATCTAATTTTGGCAGGAAAAGTTAGATTATTTAACACCTACGGACAACTCCTGACTTCCTTAGAAGAAGGAACGTCCTTTGGAGAATTAACCCTATTTCCTCAAGAACCATTTCGACCCTATATAGCCAGAGCTTCCTTTAAGGTGCAACTAGCCTTTGTTTCTGGAACTTTATTACAAAAATTAATTAAACAAGACTCTAATTTAGCAAAACATCTCAAACAACAGGCTCTGTTTCAGGAATTACTCCTATTATGTCGTCAGACAATAGAGCTAAAAAGCATCTCTTTAGAAAAGCTCAAACCAGCTATTCCTTTACTACAGGCTCGTCACATAAGTCCAGGTCAACTAATATCAGCTTCCTTATACGAGCAGTATTTCTGGTTGATTAGAACTGGGGAACTAGAAAACGAAGAGGGTCAGAAACTAAGAGAGGGGAGTATCTATTTTCCCAAACAACCTCAAGCCAATAAATTTTGGCAGGTCAACCAACCTACCGAACTATACACCCTAAGCTACGAAAATCGAGATGCCATTCAACTATATTCTTCAGAGTTAAATAAATTCAATAATTACGGGGAAACGGTAGCAATAGAAAATAATGCGATCGCACCGATTAAGGTACAGCCAGTCGAGGCGATCGACTTTCCGACGACGACTACTCCTCAGGAAACAGCAAAAGCCAAACCAGAAAAAAAAGACTATTTTCCCTCCCCCCAACAACAAATTGGTCACTTCTGGCAACGCATGACCAAACGTTATCCCTACTATGCACAACAGAGCATTAGTGATTGTGGTGCGGCCTGTATGCTGATGATCGGGCAGTATTGGGGGAAAAACTATAGTTTAAATCGCTTAAGGGATTTAGCGAATGTCAATCGCAATGGTTCTACCCTCAGAGGTCTGGCGTTTGCCGCCGAAACCATAGGCTTTATTACTCGACCGATAAAAGCTACCCTAGATCGTTTTGCCGAGCAGAAATTACCCGCGATCGCTCACTGGGAAAACAATCACTACATCGTAGTCTACGAAATCAACCCCAAGCACGTCATTGTTGGCGATCCCGCAATGGGACAGCGGGTTTTAACCCATCGAGAATTTCAGGCAGGATGGACTGGTTATGCCTTATTAGTTGAGCCTACTAGTTGGTTGGATGAAGGTCGAGGTTCGACTTTTCCGATCTGGCGATTTTTAGAGTTATTAAAACCCCATACCGTAGTCTTAGCAGAAATTTTTATTGCTTCGGTGGCAATTCAACTTTTTGGTTTAGTGACGCCTTTATTAACTCAGCTACTGTTAGACCGAGTAGTAGTACAGCGCAGTAGTCTGACCCTAATGGCGGTAGGGATGGGGTTGCTCATCTTTGGACTGTTTAAGGTGGCAATTTCGGGGTTACGCCAATATCTTTTAGACCACGTCTCCCAAAAAGTTAATGTCTCTTTGATTGTTGGTTTTGTCAGGCATAGTTTTAAATTACCCCTGAGCTTCTTTGAATCTCGTTATGTCGGAGATATCGTCGCTCGTCTCCAAGAAAACCAAAAAATTCAAAACTTTTTAACTGGAGAAGCTCTATCAATCTTTTTAGATTTCTTAACTATTTTTGTCTACCTCGGCTTGATGTTCTGGTATAGCTGGCAGATGGCTTTACTGGCTTTGGTCATCGTACCGCCCTTCTTTATTTTGGCTTTGGTAGCGACACCATTTTTACAAAAAATCTCGCGGGATATCTTTACCGCCTCGGCAAAAGAACAAAGTTATGTCATTGAGGCTTTTTCGGGCATTGCTACCGTTAAATCAATGGCGGTAGAACATCGGGTGCGCTGGAAATGGGAAGAATATCTCAATAAAGCAGTTAAAAAAGGTTTTAGCGGACAGATAATTGGTAACAAAGTCCAGGTAATTAGTTCTACCATTCAGGTAATTGCTACTACCTCGGTACTCTGGTTTGGAGCTTGGCAGGTAATTCAAGACCAGTTAACCATCGGGCAGTTAATTGCTTTTAATATGTTGCTTGGGAACGTGATTAGTCCCTTCCAACGTTTAGCAGTCTTGTGGAATCAACTCCAAGAAGTAATCATCTCTGTAGAGCGAATTAACGATGTTTTAGAAGCCGAACCAGAAGAAGACTGGCAGACTCATCCCAGACAACTGCTACCACCTATTCATGGTCAAATCGAATTTCAAGAAGTAAGTTTTCGCTACCATCCCGATGACAAGGCTAACGTTATTGAAAATCTGAGTTTCAAGGTACAGCCAGGGCAGACAATTGCTCTGGTTGGGCGTAGTGGTTCGGGAAAAAGCACCCTGGCAAAACTGATCTTAGCCTTGTATGCTCCTACAGAAGGCAAAATCTTTATTGACGGCAACGATTTAGCTAATATCTCTTCCGCATCCCTGCGCCAGCAGGTAGGGGTAGTAGATCAGGCAAACTTCCTGTTTGGCGGGACAATTCGGGAAAATATTAGCGTCAAACATCCCGAAGCGACTCTAGAAGAAATAAGAGAGGCAGCTACTCAAGCAGGGGCCGACGATTTTATTCAAAAATTGCCTTTAAAATACGAAACCCTAGTAGGAGAAAGAGGCGGAACACTTTCTGGGGGTCAATGTCAAAGACTGGCGATCGCCAGGGCTTTACTTGGCAATCCCCGTTTGTTAATTTTAGATGAAGCTACTAGTAGTTTGGACGCAGAATCTGAAAGAATAATACAAAACAACCTCAATACGATTATCAAAGACCGTACTACCATTATCATCGCTCACCGTCTTTCTACCATTCGCCAAGCAGATCAAATTTTAGTTCTCGATAAAGGAGTTTTGGTAGAACAAGGTAATCATGACGAGTTAATGGCAAAACAGGGACACTACTACTACCTCAATCAGCAACAGCTAGCAGTATCCCAAGCTCAACAATTTTAAAACTCAGATTTAGATAAGCTCATGCCATATTCCAATCCAGAATCTGCTCTTACCGTCGTCAATGGTGACGGGCGATCGCCTACTCGGATTCTGATCGTTGACAATCAAAGTCTTAGTAGCGAACTCTTAAGAAGTCAGCTAAAACCCGATCCCAACCTCAAAATTATCGGTACAGTTCACACCGAACGAGCCACCTTTGAAGTAATTAAAAATTTTACTCCCGATATAGTCGTTATTGATTTTGATGTTCCAACAATCAATGGTTTTGCCCTGATTAAAAAAATCAATGATAACTTTCCTCAGATCAAAACTTTAGTTTTTACCAGCCAAGAACAACTAACTCAAGTCAATCAGGCACTATCGTTGGGGGCGAAAGGATTTCTAATTAAAAACTCCCAGGTAGAAGAAGTTAAAAGCGTCCTCAGTACCGTTACCTCGGATCGATCTAGCGATACCAAACTACAACTTCCCGTTGCTAGCGATCCTCAAGATTCCGTGGTCATTTCTCGTTACGAAAGTCAGCCAGTTGCCGAGACTTCGGCGATCGTTCCTGCTAACTCCTCAGCGCAGTTACCTGCGGTAATTACCGAGCGAGAAGATTGGTCGGCTGCGACTAAAGACCTCATGGATGCCCTGCCACGGGTGTGGACGAGGGGATTACTTTATTTTTTGATAATTGGGACGGGAATTTTATTACCCTGGTCGATTTTAACTAAAGTAGATCAGACAGGTACCGCTAGGGGCAGACTAGAACCCCAAGACAGTGTAATTGAATTAGATGCCCCCGTAGCAGCAAAAATCAGAGCAATTAACGTTAAAGAAGGTCAAGAGGTCAAAAAAGGTGCGATTTTAGCCGAATTAGAGTCAGAAATAGTTAATTCAGAACTAGCGCAATTAAAAGAGAAGCGATCGGGTTTGATGCAACGCCTAAATCAACTAGAGCTAATGAGAAATCAGGCTCAAAATACCCTGCTCGCCAAGGATGAAGAAACTCGCTCTAGATTGCTAGAAAAGCAGTCCCAAGTAGCCCAGGCGCAACAAAATCTAGATACCCTCAAAGCTCTTTACGAGTCGCAAAAGGGAGAAAAATTAGCCCAGATAGAACAGGCAAAACAAGCGATTGATTCCGCTGTAGCTGCCCGCAAACAAGCAGAATTAGCTTTATTAGGAGCGCAAGAAAAAGCCAAACGTTATGAAGATGCCTTCAAACAGGGGGTAATTTCTCAAGATCGTTACTTAGATATTCAACAACAGGCAAAAGAAAACCAAGAGCTTCTAACTCAAGCCACCTCAGCAGTAGAACAAGCCCGTTCTCGACTTAGAGAACAACAAAACAGCTATCAAAATCTAACGAAAAATTCCCAAGCAGAAATCAAACAAGCCCAACTGCGACTAGAAGAACAACAACGCAGCGATCGCACCGTCACCGCTTCGGGAAAAATAGAACAAATTAAGGTACAAGAACAAATTCAAGAATTAGAATCTCAGATCGCTAGCACTAAAACTGAAATCGCCCAAACCGAGAAGCAAATAGAATCTGGACAGTTTCAACTAAAACAACGGCAACTACTCGCCCCTGCTGATGGTATTGTTTTCCATATTCCCGCCAGGGGTAAAGGAGCGGTAGTTCAACCAGGAGAAAAAATGATTGAAATTGCTCCCCAAAATTCTACGCTAATTCTTAAGGCACACATTCCTCCCACCGATAGCGGATTTCTCGAACCAGGAATGCCAGTTAAAGTTAAATTTGATGCTTATCCTTTCCAAGACTATGGAGTCAGCGATGGTACGTTAATCTCTATCTCTCCCGACTCCAAGGTGACTGAAACTCCCCAGGGACAACAGGAAACCTATGAATTAAAAATAGAATTAGATAAATCTTATATCCTGGACGAAGGCAGACCAATCGAACTTACTCCCGGTCAAACTGCTACGGCGGAAGTGGTCATTCGTCAGCGTCGCGTCATTGACTTCTTTATCGATCCATTCAAAAAATTACAGCAGGATGGAGTAAAACTCTAAATATTTAACATAGCGCTCGCTAGGAGAGATCTTGCCATCTCTCCTTTTTTTCCCATTTCAATAAAACCATTCAAGATAAGATTTATTGACAAAGCGTCAAGCTAGTAATCCTAAGTAATACACTTAAAGATAAGAGAAAATCAACGATTACTTGGCAAATTTACATAAAATTTACAATCAATATGACTATAGCTTAAGTAAGCTAGAAAAATTGTCATTTAGAGACTAAAGTCGTTATATTACCGAAAAGATGTTTAAAAATGCCTTTGTTATTTCAGCAGAAACTATTTAGGAGCAGCTCGTCTGTACCCAAAAGTCATGAAACAAATTTTCCGAATCAATCAAACAGCTATTGTCAATCATCTCAAGCTCTCCAGTCAGTTAAATCGAATTTTAGAGGGAATAGCTACTTGCCAGATCATCGAGTCCAAAGCAGCAGAGTTAGGCATTGAAACTAGTGATGAAGAGTTACAACAAGCTGCTGACGATTTTCGTCTGACTCACAACCTACATAACATAGAAGTAACATGGCAGTGGTTGAGAAACAATCATCTCTCCATGGATGACTTTGAAGCCTTGATGCATACTAACACTATTACTAAAAAATTAGCTTATCATTTATTTGGCGATCGCGTTAAATCTTTTTTCTTTCAACATCAGCTAGACTATGCAGGGGCAGCGATGTATGAAGTAATCTTGGACGATGAAGACATGGCGATCGAGCTATTTTGCGCTCTCCAAGAAGGAGAAATGAGCTTTCATGATGTCGCCAGAACCTACGAATCAAATCCCGCTCGTCGTCGTTCTGGGGGCTATTGTGGAGTGCTACAGCGACAAAGCCTGAAACCTGAAATATCTGCCGCTGTTTTTGCTGCATCTCCACCTCAACTGTTGAAACCTATTGTTACCTCAATGGGAGTTCATCTAATCTTGGTTGAAGAGATTATCCAGCCTCAACTCGATGAAGAACTACATAACCAAATTATGTCCGCTCTATTTTCCGAGTGGTTGCAACAACAGCTACAAGAAGTTCAAATAGTTACAGACTTTAAAGGGGTTCAACAACAAACCTTGAGCAAGAGCATCTAAATAAAATTCCTTAAGCTTGAGTAAAACAGATAAAAATGGTTAAAGCAAACTAGTATTGATTAGCTTTGACCATTTCATTTTTTAACAATAAACTCGGCAATATAGTTGACCAATTTGGTGCTAGCTGAAGATAAACTCTCTTAGCCTTGGAATGCACCGGCGTTGTTGTTCAGGTTAGCTACGTTGAAATTATCGCCATTAAAAGCTATCTGAACGTTGATGTTGTTGTTGATCTGTACGATAGTAGCAATATCAATATCATTTACAATATCGTTACGAATCTGTCTGTAGTAAGGATTGTAACCACCAACAACTGCACTAGTCTCAGTGCTGCTTAATTGGTTTAATTCAGACTTAGTTTCTTGTAGTTCGGCGAATTGAATTTTAGACATTATTTTTCCTCTTAACTTCTCTAGAGTTTACAATTTTCATCAAAGATATCAATCAAAAATCTACTGATTTTTATCTTTTTATCTTTTTTTCCAAGTTACTGTTAATCAAGCCTATTTATAATAATCAAGCTCCCTAACAGCAACTAGAAATAAAACCTTTGCTTAGTTATACATCAACCTACTAATACGTAATTGTATGAATAACTGTTACCGTTATCACTGTCTTTACCAATGAAGCTATATTGCGCTCCATCAATATCTAAATGATGAACTTTACCGTCACTAAGATGCTCAAAATCTTCTAAATTAATGTTATATCTAGATGAGAAATAAGAACCTAAGTGAGACGATGGAAAATGAAATAAGTACCCAGATCCTCCAACAACATTAGAAGTTTCAGTTTCTTTGAGAAAAGTCAACTCGGTATTGTGGGAGTCTAGTTGGCTAAATTTGATTTTGGACATTTTTGCACACCCTTAAAAGTTGGAAATTGGTGAGATATTTTCTGACACCAATAATTGGGATAAAACAGAAAACATCTCAATCATTCTGCTAATCTGCTTCGATTAAATACAGATAGATTTTAAACAAGCAGACTAGCAACAAAATCAACTAAACGACCACCAAAAATTGCGCTCAGCAAGATAATACTGACTATGATTATTGGTAGATGTTGGCAGAATTATTCTGGTTGGTGTAGTTATTGTTAACGGTATCGCCATAGTAACCACCAAAAGCAACTTGCTGAGTAGCGTTGTAGTTACTTTGATGAACTGCTGCGAAGTCATTATCGCTATAGTAGGAAGAAGAGTAGCTATAGTAAGGTTGGTAGTAATAGGAATATCCACCAACTACTTCAGCAGTTTCTTCTTTGTTTAGAGTGTTAAACTCAGAAGCATTTAGGTTCAATTGGTCAATTTGAATTTTAGACATTTGTTGTTCTCCCAAAAAATAATTGTTGAGCTATTTATCTGAGACTAAATCTCCAGTGCTATTGCCATTTTGGTGTTTCGAGACAATAGCACTAACTAAAAACTATTGGTAGATATTAGCAGAGTTGTTTTGGTTGGTGTAGTTATCGTTTATAGTATTACCGTAGTAACCACCAAAAGCAGCTTGCTGAGTAGAGTTGTAGTTACTTTGTTGAACTACTGCAAAGTCATTATCGCTGTAGTAGGAGGAATAGTAGCTACCGTAACCATACCAGTATCCACCAACAACTTCAGTAGTTTCTTCTGTGTTTAGTACTTCTAATTCAGAAGCGTTGAGGTTTAGTTCGTTGAATTGAATTTTAGACATTTGCTGTTCTCCAAAAAATTAATTATTGAGCTATTTACTTAGACTAAATTTCCAGTACTATTAACGTTTCCATGTTTTGAGCTAATAGTACTAGCTAAAAATTACTGATAGATATTAGCAGAGTTGTTTTGGTTGGTGTAGTTAAGGTTTACAGTATCACCACCATAACCGCCAAAAGCAACTTGTTGAGTTTTGTTGTAGTTGTTTTGGTTGACTAGGGCAACATCATTGTCAAAGTTATAGTAGTAGGAATAGTAGCCACCACCCCAATATCCACCAACAACCTCAGTAGTTTCTTCTGTATTTAGTACTTCTAATTCAGAAGCGTTTAAGTTTAGTTCGTTGAATTGAATTTTAGACATTTGTTGTTCTCCCAAAATTAATTAGGGTTATTTGATTACTGACCTGAGAGCGGAAAACTTTTTGATTTGTTTTTCTCCCGATAAATACATTGTGCAACAACAAAATTGGAATAACAACTGTTTTTACTACCATAAATAGACACAACTATCAGAGTTTTGTCCGTTTTTTAAAATATTTGGCTTCCTGGAGTTATTTTAAATATTTAAATTTTTTATTTAAATCAATAAACATCTATTTTAAATATTTTAAAATAAATAAAAGCTATTAAAATCTGAAAGCTTAAAAAACTAAAATTTAATTTCACTCGTCATTTATAAGTAGTAAAGAGTTTTGTCCGCAGCCACAAAAACAGACAAAAGACGAATAATATTTTTGTAGTTAATAAAAATACGTCCTTTTGGGGAAAATGTTAAGACATATTAAGAGGAGTTATGTGCTTTTTGGATGCCAAAAAAAGTCGAAAATCGCCTCTATTTTCCCGAAAAAAGCTCGAAATAGAAAATTAGTACTACAAAATCTGTAACAAAACGCAACAATAATCGGGTTTGGGAAGCCAGAAGTCATCAAAAACCAAGTTCTTTTTTTGGTATATTTTGGGAAAGTTTAGAGCTTGCTAATAGCTACTATCATCAGTATCCTGCCCCAAATTACAAAGATCCTATGCACGATCGCCACAGCTTAAATTCCATCTTACTCAAGTTAGACAACGCTAATTACAAAGCCTACAAAGATATTAAGGGCAGTTACCAGTTCGATGACTTCAAGCTGATTATCGATTATGTTCAGGGAGATCCTTTTGCCTCTCCAAGTCAGTTAAGGGTGATTATTCCTCAGACAGTGGCTCTGTTTCCACCAGAGCTATATCAATCCCTGAGTAGAGAGGTAGCCTTAAGAGACTATCTAGCACGCCAATTCGCTATAAAAGCAAGCAGAATCAGTTCCCATCGAGGTACGGGGAAAAGTGGCTTAATTGCGATCGCAGCTTTAGGACAAGAAGTATTAGTGAGAAATGCCGTATTTATAGATAAAGACCGCTTAGAAGTAAGATTTACAGTAGGACTACCCGCCAGGGGAAGAAGAATTCTCGGTCGTCAAGCAGCCGAGATGTTGTGTCAGGACATCCCTCAAATAGTCGAAGAGACATTAATATATGAGTCTTTAGATGCAGCAGCAATACAGCAGCACGTTGAAACCATTGAAGATGCAGACTGGTTGCGTCAACAACTAGCAACTAGAAACCTTGTAGCGTTTGTCGCCAACGGTGCGATCCTACCTCGTCGCAGTGGAGTCGATCCTCGTCCCCTCTTAAATGCCGTTCCTTTTGTCTCTCCTCCCTCCTTAGAAGTAGAATTTAACTGTCCCAACCGAGGTTCAATCAGAGGAATGGGGATACCTACAGGAATAAGTTTAATTGTTGGTGGTGGTTATCATGGCAAGTCTACCCTACTAAGAGCAATTGAATTAGGAATCTACAATCATCTTCCTGGAGACGGAAGAGAATATGTCGTCTCAAATCCTCAAGGAGTAAAAATACGTGCAGAAGATGGACGAAGTATTGCAGGGGTGGATATCTCGCCCTTTATCAATCATTTACCCCAAAGAAGATCTACGAACGATTTTATAACTACCAACGCTAGCGGAAGTACTTCCCAAGCAGCTAATATCATCGAAGCATTAGAAGCAGGTGCAGAACTATTACTTATAGATGAAGATACCTCAGCAACCAACTTTACGATTCGCGATCGCAGGATGCAGGCGTTGATTGCTAAAGAAAAAGAACCAATCACCCCTTTTATCGATAAGGTAAGGCAACTATACACAGATTATGGCGTGTCCACGATTTTAGTCATGGGCGGGAGTGGAGACTACTTTGATGTCGCCGATTTAGTCATCGCCCTAGAAAACTATACTCCCCAGGATGTAACAGAACAGGCAAAAGCGATCGCCAAAGAATACACTACCGAAAGAAACCCAGAAGGAGGAGCAAACTTCGGCAAGATTACCAGTAGGATACCCCAAAAAGAAAGTATCGACCCCAGTCGGGGCAAAAGAGAAGTCAAACTAAAATCCAGGGGGACAGATCGCATCAGCTTTGGTATAGAAGATATCGATCTATCAGCAGTAGAGCAAATAGTAGATTCAGGACAGCTAAAAGCGATCGCCTTAGCGATAGTATATGCCAAAGAAAAATATATGGAGCAACAGCTAACTATTTCTCAAATACTCCAACGAGTCGATCGAGACATTACCCAGTCGGGACTAGATATCATTACCGACTATCCCCAGGGAAACCTCGCCCAATTTCGCCCCCTCGAATTAGCAGCAGCTATAAATAGATTGAGGACTCTATCAGTAAAGTCGTAGGGTGGGCAAAATTTAACCAATAGAAATCGCTTTTTAGACAATTTATTTGCCCACCAATTGACTTATGAAAATCAAACATCTTTCAATCACAGTCAGAAATCCTGAAAGAGTCGCTAACACGACTTGGAAGGTTTCTCTGAAATCTTTGCAAATTAAGGACTCTAGAGATCGAACATAAGTACTGTTTTAACAGAATTACGTTGTTTCAGCCATGCTTAAGAATGCTAACCC
>JASJEI010000335.1 GCA_030064795.1 Pleurocapsa sp. MO_226.B13
TGGTACTTTCCCAGTATTGGGGAATATTCTACCTTATGTGAACAACAGGGATTTACGGTCAATTATGCAGCCCTATTTCCTCGTCCGACCAAATTAGAAGGAGAAAATGGCTTGGCAAATTGGTTAGAAATGTTTGCTGGCGATCGCTTTGAAGAACTTTCATCGACCAATAAAATAGCGATCGTCGAGCGAGTTGAATCTGAATTACGTCCATACTTATATCGGAATGGTCATTGGTGGGCCGACTATTACAGAATAAGGATTATTGCCACCAAACCAGAATAAACAGAAGGAGTCAGGATCGGAAATAGCTCTGTAAGCTTTGTCTGTGATTAGCTTAAGCGTTTAAAAGAATCGCTATCCTTAAGTAATACTAAAGATTAGATTCTGTTTTCTATTTTACCAATATGCGTTTTAAATGCCTCACAGCTTAGAAGCTAAATTTGGTGAAGAATATCGAGAATATAAAGCCACAGTCAGACGTTGGATTTAAATACTATTCTAAGTACAGGAATGATGGTAATTTTTTTAGTCTGAACAATTGAGAATCGAGAATTAAAGATCGTTAATAAAATTCTGCTCAAACTTATAGTTTTTTAAAGTTTGTTGATTTATTTTACAAGGCAGTTAATTTAGAATGAACATAAGTTTAAATGGGATTGAGTACATATACCCGCTACATTTCGAGTAAAACAACACACAGCCAAGATTCTGATTTTTGATTTTCGCTTTTTTAAGATTCAGAATATGTTCGATTTTCAACTATTAAACAGAACCCAACTCTAGAGAAATTATTTTATGGTATCTACTGCATCTCAAAACCTTAACCAAGTATCCCAAGCAACGAATAAAATTACTAGCGATCCCCTGGAAACTGCCCAGGGAGTGTACATTACAGTTCACGGACACTTCTATCAACCACCGAGAGAAAATCCCTATTTAGATAGAATCGAAAGACAACCAAGCGCGCATCCATATCATGACTGGAACGAACGCATTCATTACGAGTGTTATCGTCCCAATGCCTTTGCACGTATCCTCAATCAACAACAACAATTAATCGGGATCGTTAACAACTTTGAATACTTAAGCTTTAATATCGGTGCAACTTTGATGTCGTGGTTGGAAAAACACGATCCCGAAGTCTATCAGCGGATTTTAGAAGCAGACCGCAAAAGTAGCCAAAGATTAAACGGACACGGTAATGCGATCGCCCAAGTTTATAACCATATCATTCTCCCTCTAGCCAATAGACGAGACAAAATTACTCAAATCCGCTGGGGAAAGGAAGACTTTCGTTCTCGTTTTGGTCGCGATCCCGAAGGGATGTGGCTGGCAGAGACAGCAGTCGATTATCCAACTTTAGAAGCTCTCATTGACGAAGACATCAAATTTATTATCCTTGCCCCCTCCCAAGCAGCTAAATGTCGCCCGATCTTAACAGGAGAAACCGAAGCAGCAGAATGGCACGAGGTAGGAGGTTCGCAAATCGATCCCACTCGTCCCTATCGTTGCTTTGTTGATGATGGTCGTCACCTGGATATTTTCTTCTACGATGGCCCGATCTCTCGCGACATGGGTTTTAACGATGTCTTGAGTACCGCAGATAATTTTGCTGCTAGGTTGGGACAAGCAATCAAAGGAGACAACCGCCCTTCTCAAATCATTAGCGTTGCTACCGATGGGGAAACCTTCGGACATCATAAAGGCGGGACAGAAAAGTGCATCGCCTATGCCCTCAGCGAACAATTTGCTCATTATGACTGGACGGTAAGTAATTACGCCCACTATCTCAGTATTTGCCCTCCCACCTGGGAAGTAGTACTAAAGCCCGTAACAGCTTGGAGTTGCGCCCACGGAGTCGATCGCTGGCAAGATGACTGTGGTTGTGCTAGCGGTGGCGGTTGGCATCAAAAATGGCGTAGACCCCTGCGAGATTCCCTAGACTGGCTGCGAGATCGCCTGATTACAGTTTTTGAGGAGACTGGTAGTAAATTTTTCCGCGATCCCTGGTTGGCTAGAGATGAATACATCCAGGTGTTGCGTAATTCCGAATCTAGAGAGGGCGATCGCTCTTTGAATAGCGTCGAGAGCTTTTTGCAACGTCATCAGCCCAATGAGCTAACCGCCAGTGAAAAAATTGATGCCTTACGTCTTTTAGAGATGCAGCGTCATACTTTACTGATGTATACCAGTTGCGGTTGGTTTTTTGAAGAGATTTCTCGCCCCGAAGGAGTACAAATTTTACGCTACGCAGCCCGCGCTTTAGAATTAGCAGGAGAAGTAGCTGGAATCCGCCTCAAACAAGAATTTATCAACCGTTTAGCTCTTGCTCCCAGTAATGTCGCAACTTTTGGTAACGCCAAGGAAGTTTATCAACAGTTAGTTGCTCCTTCTCAAATTAGTTTGCAACAGGTAGCTGCTCATTATGCGATTAGTTCTCTGTTTACCAATTATCTCCAGCAAGAACTTATTTACTGTTACAAGGTCGAGCAATTAGATTATCAGAAACAGCAGATGGGGAGACTTACCCTAGCTGTCGGACAGATACTTTTAACCTCTGAGATTACCTGGGAAAGTCAGCATATTGTTTTTGCAGTGTTGCACCTAGGTGGTTGGGATTTCCACTGCTGTATCGACAGTTTTGAGGGTCGTTTGGCTTATGCGGAATTAAAACAACAGCTATTTGCAGATATCAAACAAGCCAGTGCAGCCCAAGTAATTTTGACTATGAATCGTCTGATGGTGGGAAGTCAGTCATTTAATCTACAAGACTTATTTGCCGAAGAAAGACACCGCATCATTAGACTCTTGACGGCAAAAACTAAAAAACACCTCGACCAGCTTTATACTCAGTTGTATCGCGAAAACTACAGTATGTTGGCAGCTTTTCAACGAGAAGAATTGCCAGTCCCCCAAGAACTAAAAGTGGCTGCGGAGGTAGCTCTTGCTTTCCGCTGTTTAGAAACAGTGGACAAGCTCGAAAAAGCGATTGAAGATCCCGTCGCCATCGATACCTGTCTGGCAGAATTAACCGCCATTGCTGCCGAGACCAATAATCTTCGATGTAAATTAAATATACCCGAAGCCAAAAGAAGTCTGGAACAAGTAATTTTAAGGCTGTTGTGGCAATTACTTTATGACGGCGATCCCCAAACTCTCGAAGAAGATGTAACTCGCTTAGAAACTGCGATCGCCGTGGGCGAGCAACTACATCTCGGTTTAGCCTTAGACCGCGCTCAGGAAGTATACTTCAACTGTCTGCACCAGCGCATCGTCCCAGACTGCATTATTGCTTCTCCATCTAGTCCCGATTGCTCCTGCTGTCCCTGGGATATTACTCAAATCAAACCCCTATTAAAACTAGGACAAACCCTGGCGATCGATGTTGGCTGTTGGCTAGATTAGATTAAAGCTAAAAGCCAAAAGCTAATAGCTTTTCGATCGAAAGTAATTTTGTAATTTAAGGTGCGATCGCAATATCTTTATTTAAAGCAGATAATAAACAGCGATCGCACCACAAAAGACCGCCATTGATTATTGTTCGGGGATATTTGATAATTAATACTTGCGAGGCTGCAATAATATTCCCATTATCATCAAGGTCATGACACTAACCGTATACAATACCCTCACCCGTAGCAAATCAGCGTTTCAAACTATCGAAGCCAACCAAGTGCGGATGTATTGCTGTGGCATTACGGTTTATGATTATTGCCATCTCGGTCATGCCAGAACTTGCTTGGTTTGGGATGTGGTGCGTCGTTATCTGCAATGGTGTGGCTATGAAGTAAATTATATTCAGAACTTTACTGATATTGACGATAAAATCTTGAACCGCGCCAGACAAGAAGGAACATCAATGGAAGCGGTTTCGGAGAAATACATCGAGGCGTATTTTGAAGATATGGAACGGTTGGGTGTGGGTAAAGCCGATGCCTATCCCCGCGCTACTCATACTTTAGATGGTATCAAGCGTTTGGTATACGAACTAGAACAAAAAGGTTTTGCTTATCCTGCGGAGGGAGATGTTTACTATTCCGTACAAAAGTTTCCCGAATACGGCAAATTATCGGGAAGAAAATTAGAAGATATGCAGGCTGGTGCTAGTGGTAGGGTTGGGGTAGAAGACCCCGAAGCCAGTAAAAAGCAATATCCCTTTGATTTTGCCCTTTGGAAAGCTGCTAAAGAAGGCGAACCTGCTTGGGAATCTCCTTGGGGTCAGGGTCGTCCTGGCTGGCATATTGAATGTTCGGCGATGGTACGAGAAAAACTGGGAGAAACGATCGATCTTCACGTTGGTGGTAGCGATCTGACTTTTCCCCATCATGAAAACGAAATCGCTCAATCTGAGGCGGTGACAGGTAAACCCCTGGCTAATTACTGGCTGCACAACGGCATGATTATTGTCGAAGGCAAAAAGATGTCCAAGTCTTTGGGTAATTTTATTACCATTCGCGAGTTGTTGGATAAATACGAACCAATGGCAGTACGTCTGTTTGTCCTTCAAACTCAATATCGCAAACCCCTAGACTTTACCGAAGAAGCTTTAAATACTGCTACTAATAGCTGGGAAACCCTCAAAGAAGGTTTGTTGTTTGGTCATCAATATGGCGAACAGTTAGGTTTTGCTACAACTGCCGATCCTTCTTTGCACGACGAAGAATTAATTGGCAGATTTAAAGAGGCAGTTGATGATGACTTTAACTTTGCAGGTGGTTTAGCGATTATGTTTGAAATTGCCAAGAATCTAATTAAAGAAGGTAATATCATCGTTCACGAAGGAACAAACAAAACTCCTACAGAAGTACTATCGCGACAATGGCAAACCTTAATCGAACTGGCAGCAATTTTAGGTTTTGAAGTACGGCCAGACGAAGCTAACGGTCAAACTTACGGGTTGAGCGATCGCGAAATCGATGCTTTAGTGCAGCAGCGTAACGAAGCCAGGAAAAATAAAAATTATGCCGAAAGCGATCGCATTAGAGACGAATTACAGGCTCAAGGTATTACCCTGATTGATAAACCAGGAGGGGTTACTGTTTGGAATCGAGGTTAGGTCTTACTGAACGATAGGCTTGGGAAGGATCGTTCGGATTTTTTGGATTAGTATATTCGAGCAATCCTTCATCTATCAAAGGCTTGAGATATCGATCTAACAGATATTTACGGTTACGCTTTAGTAAAGACTCAAGTTCCCTTGAAGATCGTGGTTTTAATCTACACAGTTCTAAAATCAAAGTTTTAACTTGTTTTGCTTCGGTACGATTGCCTATTTTCTGAAGTTCACCAAGAACAAGAGTACTAAGCTGCTGTAACCCTGGTCAGTCCTAGATTAGAGAAATCTTTTCTCTTTTTTGTAGCCATGTAATTTTGGGTTTATTTAAGATTTTGGATTGAATTTTTCGGAAATAATAGTAGTAAATAGGGTGATGAAAAAAGCTACATCCCTTGCTAGAAAATGGCTATAGCTTTTTTGTCAATAGTGAACTTCAGGAATAATCTGCTTTACCTCACAGGTGAGATCGAGTAAGTGTTCCTAAAAGCTAAAAGTAAATACACTTTACATGTCTCAGGTATTTCCTAAATCAATACAAAATCAGCCTCAGTCAGGGTGGTAGTATCTACTCCTGTGAGATTGGCTAGAGTTTCGGAACCGAAACTAATAGCGTTACCAGCAAAAGATAAATCAGCGAAAGTTAGACCATCAGCTAAACCAATTAAGTCACCATTAACTAAACCAATTAAGTCACCATCACCAAAATCTGTAATGGTATCTGTACCTTCTCCTGCTGCTAGCACAAAAGTATCCCTGCCAAAGCCTCCAGTGATATTGTCATCGCCTCCACCACCTCGAATGGTATCCCTGCTAAAGCCGCCATCGATGGTGTCATTTCCTTCACCACCCTGAATAGTATCTCTGCCAAAGCCGCCGTTAATGGTGTCATCACCTCCATTGCCAACTAGTAAATCTTTGCCTCCGCGACCACTAATGAAATCATTATTTTCGCCTCCAGTTAGGGTATCCCTACGGAAAGTTCCAATTAACTCTAGAGGTTCATCCTCCGCTACATCGGTGACGGATACTGTAATATCTTGAACAGCAGTTAAGCCTCCAGAATCAGTTACGGTAACTTGAGCCTGGTAATCGTTATCACCATTGGCATCCCCAGGGGTTTCAAAGTCAGG
>JASJEI010000336.1 GCA_030064795.1 Pleurocapsa sp. MO_226.B13
AACGCTCAGATGCGGAAGCAGTTAATGAGGTGGAGTTACGGGACACTAAGGTAGCCCTAGATATTAAACAGCCAAGTTCAGAATTAGCCACTGAACCTGAGCCACGGGAAACAAAAGTAGCTCTGGGAAATGAACGCTCAGATGCGGAAGCAGTTAATGAGGTGGAGTTACGGGACACTAAGGTAGCCCTAGATATTAAACAGCCAAGTTCAGAATTAGCCACTGAACCTGAGCCACGGGAAACAAAAGTGTCTCTAAGCATTGAAAATCCTGATGTAGAAGCAGTTCCTGAACCAGAGTCGAGAAAAAGTCAGCTAGCCTTGGAGCTTGAACAGTCAACTCCAAGATTAGCAACTGATAAGGAAAAGAAAATCATTTTAGTTTCCCTCGTCAGTTTATTAGCACCATTGAAAGATTTAAAATTAAGCCATGCTCCTATCTTTTTTCCTCTGAACAAATCTCGATTGCTAATTGGGTTGGGGGTTGCGTTTATGTTTGCCAGTATATTTGCTGTTTATACTTACATAAATCACAGGAAGTCTTACTCTCAGGCACAGGGAACTTTAGAGTACATTAAGGTACTGAATACAACCGAAAAATATCAAGAATGCATACAGCAAGCCCAAACATTTCCCAAACATTATTCAAAATTATATGCTGAAGTAGAAACTCTGCTCCATGAGTGTCAGCAAGGTGAGGCTGAAGGACAACTAGCTGCAGCGAAAAAGCTGGCAGAACAAAGTAGGCTTAAAGATGCGATTGCCATTGCTGCCCAAGTCCCTGAAGATATGAATGTTCATTCAGAAGCACAGCAGCTCATTTCTCAATGGTCTGAAAGAATTTTCCAAATCGCCAGCAATAAATATCAGGAAGGAAATCTCAAAGAGGCAGTAGCGATCGCGGGAGCTGTTCCTTCTGACAGCCCCCTGGCTGCCAGGGCACAGGCTGCAATTCAACAGTGGAATGAAGAGTGGAAGAAGAATGAACTTCACCTGCAAGCAGCTCAGAAGGCACTGGATGAAAGTCGCTGGCAGGATGCCATCAACACAGCCAAGAAAATCAGCAATACCGACTACTGGCAGAAGCAGAGCGAACCAATTATCCAGAAGGCAGAAGCCGAAATTGCAGCCGCTCAAGCTGCTGCTTCTAGAAGAAAATACAAGCCTCGTCCCAAGCCAGCAGCTAAACCTGCACCTACAATAGTAAGACCAGGAGTTACCAATTTCAAAAATATTTATATTCACCCAAATCATCCGATCAACGATCCTAATCGAGATTGGGTTAAGGAGAGATTGGGAAGAGAGTAGTAAGTTACTTGTAGTTGCTGAGTAGATTGTCGATACCAATAGAAAACAGAATCGAAGCAGCTTAGGGCGCCACAAAAAGTGGAACCTGTGGAATTGTAGTCTCACTGCCTTCTCGACCTTCTCCCAATGTGTGACAGACTTTAGCGGTTTCTGTATCACACATTTATCACACGCCGAAACGTATACCCCGCAATACTTACAATGCCTTTTTCTCTCAAAAACTGTGACACAGAAAAAATAGGTCTGTCAACGTGAGCTCGACGAGAAAATTGAAGAAAAGAAAAGGTTGAGATGTAAACTTCAAGTGATACATAAGAAGCAAGTCTCAACCATGATTGATATTGTACCTCGCCTCGATAAAACCCAAATTTTCTGGGATTTGGACGATTTTTATCAAGATTTTGAGGCAAATTATGCCAAAAGACTCAAGTTATCAACCGATGACAAACGTAACCCATGCCAGTCTCGATTATGTCTGAGCGAAGTAATGACGATTGTGGTCTTGTTTCATGGCTCAGGATACAAGACATTCAAGGAATTTTATCTGAATGAAGTTCTCAAACATTGGCAAAAAGATTTCCCCAAATTAGTTAGCTACAACCGTTTTCTAGAACTTATTCCTTGGTCTTTGATGCTTTTATCCTGCTTTCTCCATACCCGTAGAGGAAAAATGACTGGAATCAGCTTCATTGATTCAACTCCGATTGAAGTCTGCCATCCCTGTCGTGCCAAAACTCATAAAGTTTTTGGTGACTTGCCACAGTGGGGTAAAAACTCCGTTGGTTGGTACTACGGCTTTAAATTACATCTAATTGTCAATGACCAAGGCGAATTACTCTCTTTTCAACTTACTGCGGCTAACACTGATGACCGTAAGCCTGTTCCTGATTTGACTTTCTCTATTTTTGGCAAGCTGTTTGGCGATAAGGGTTATATTTCTCACCGTGAGATCGAACTAACTTTTGTACGGTTTGTTTGAATATTTCTATCTCTTCATCATTAGGTTGAGTTTGCTGCCAAACTTTTCTTTGCATCAGGCGATCGCGCCAACTTTCAATTTTTTCGTTCTGACTGAGATCGAAACCTAATTTATCGATTAAAACGATGGCATTACCAGCCACAATATCTCCTAAAGATAGGCGATTTCCGCCAAAATAAAGATCATCTGCTAAGAGTTCGGTTAGAAATTTCAATATTCGATTAATTTTGCGTTTTGCCTTGGCTAGTTTTGGTGAGTCTTCTGCTTCAGTCATTAAGGGAATAACCAAAGAGGACAATTCATTATTACTGACCATCTGTGCCATTCGTACTTTCGCTAACTGAGAAGGATCTTGAGGAAGTAAAGGATGTTGGGGGTATTTGCTTTCTAAGTAATCTAAAATTGCCAAAGACTCTAAGACTCTCAAGCCATCATCAACAATTACGGGTACGTGATGAAAAGGATTGATTTTGAGAAAGCTTGGTTTAAACTGTTCTCCCGCTTGTAGATGAATAATTTTCGGCGCAAAGGAAATTTCTTTTTCTAGCAAAGCAATCCAGACACGACGAGCTAAAGGGGATTGAGGATTGTAATAAAATTCCAACATAACAACAAATTAGTTTCTATATTCTCGATACATACGCATTACTAGTTCACCTGCGGGGGACGATCGCAATTCTTCGACAACCAAAGCTCTTTCAGGAGACATTTTCGACAAATTAGAACTATAAAAAGGATGATTGTTGGGGCGTAAAATAGGAGAAGCCAGCGCAGCAAAAGTAAGATCGGCAGCCGATAAGCGATCGCCTACAAGATATTGTTGACCTGATTCTAATTGTCGATTTACAATCGCAAAAACTTCCCTAATAGCTTCTAAAGCTAAGTCTTTTGTTTCAGGAGTAACGTTGTAAGTTTGTTGGAGTAGATTGGGGATTTTCGGAAAAGCGATCGCCATTTTAATCCTCTCCATCAGGGGTGCTTTTATTCCCCAAGCGATCGCGATCTTCCAAGGTTTTTGAATGGCATAGTAATAACCCCATCGGCGCGTGGCTACACCTAACTTGTCATCGAATAATTTTTCTAAAGTTTCTACTTGACGGCGCAATTCTGGATTTGCGGGATAAATTTTTTTGTCTGAAGAAATACTGTCTAAATAATGCAAAATGTCTTGAGAATCAACTAAAGCTCGATCTTCTGTAACTAAAACAGGTACAGTTCTACCCCCATAACGAGATGTATATTTTCTATGAAATGGTGGCGCGTGGTTTTCTTCTACGTAGTCAAGATCTAAGTAGTCTAATGTCCAGCGAACTTTTTCGCAGTAATGACTAATTGCGATCGCAATTAGTAAAGGTTTATCTTGATTTGCCTCGTTCATCTTTGTATCTCCTCGGTTTTACGCCATTCTTGGGCAATTAATGCCGACCAAATAATAAATGCAACTACTGACGATCCTGCAATTACATCAGTCCAAATAAAAGCGTGCATTTTTAAGGAAAACTGAGATAGTTCGCCATAAAAGTAATGTGCTGGACTTGATAAACCAGTCCCAGAATAAGCACCTAAAAGAAAATAGCTCAACCAAAAATATTGTTTGCGATAAAGCCAGTAACTAATTATTGCGATCGCAGTCATTATCCCCCAAGTTATAAATACACCAGAGGTAGTAATCCATTCTGGTTCGGGGTAACGATCGACAAAGATGGCATTATCAGTGTAGTGAATACTGGTAATGGCAATGCTAAAGATTAAGACTGCCAGTAACCAATTTCTACTTTGCTGGTTCATTGGTTAAATCCTCCATCGTTATTATGCAATTGTCCTAAAAACTCTCTACCCTTATTAAAACCATGCTGGTAAACTGCTGCTAATCCTTCAGGCGTAGCTTTGGTAAAATCAACTCCGTATTCTTTAGAATCAATATCTGGCTGGATTAAATGAATAGGTACTTGTCGATATTGTTTGGGAATAACTTCTAGTTGAAATAAATCTCGATAAAGCTTTCCTGGTTCAGTAGCGATCGCAATTACTGAGTTATATCCTCGTTCGATCGTTTCTATAGCAGGGCAAACGCAGGTATAAGAAGCATCGATATATGGTTTGTTATTCACCCAGGCTGGTATATCCCAAGCGTGTAACATTCTGGTTGAAGCGTAAGCAACCTCGGCGAAATTATCTCGATCGAGTGCTAGATCGTCACGGCGATCGCTAGCAAACAGATCTAATCTCAGATGTTCATTTACCCAACTACGATCGCCTTTAGCAGCTGATATTAATAGTTTTTTACCCAATCTTCTAGCTTGTTTGCCTTGGGTTTGTTGGGCTACCTCGTCATTAATTACCGCATTGGCAGCAATATAAAGTTTCGCTCTATTTGATTCAAAAAGTCCTTCGCCACCGTTATTCTTGAAATAAGAAATTCCCCCCAGGCACACTTGACTCATACTCTGAGTTTGGCGATAAATCTCTAAACCTTTTAGCCAATAGTCAACACCAACCTCTCTTGCTTTACCAATTATTGCCCAAGCAGCAGCTAATACCGAACCAGAAGCCGATGCATAGGCATCTACCTTGATGTTTGTCTCTTCAAAAGCACTCAAAACACCATGGACGAAAACTGTCTTAAAACTCCCCGACGCACAGGCGATCGCCACTGAATTACCTTTAATCTCTAGCATTTATCTAAATTCCTAAAGCAACAAACACCCCTACAAACTCTCCAACTTGTTCACCTTGGCATCTCAGAAAAGAGTTAACTGTAATGCGGGATTTCTTTTTTCTCTGAAGAATTTTGATAAATCTTTGCCATAGTTGTCGATCCGTAAGATAACAAACTGCTTCAAAGTCACTAGTAATTGGTTTGTCATAACTCATGGTATTTTTCTGAATCACTAGTCTGGTATTGATGTTTTCGGATTTGAGACGAAAATTAACTAACGTCCAGGCACTCAAAATTGCCAAAGTCGTAGCACTACCGCCAAATACCGTCGAACGATGATTGATATTAGGCTTAATTGGTGCAGCTAAAATTACTAAATTGTTGGTTACTTTGATGACTTGCACGTCCATCGCCTCGGATAAAGGAATATGCTCGTATAAATAAGCCTGAATCGTTTGACAGTCTTGTTTTACCATCGGCTTAACTAAAAATATTCATTGACTGCAAACAACCAAAAATAAGTGCCAAAGTGCTAATCAACGAACCAAATGCACCCACCATATTTCCTAGATAAACAACATTACTTTTAAAGCTTTTCCCTACAGCTAACCCGCGATGTCCCATCCAAGCACCGTAAGGAAGAGCAATACAAAATCCGTAGCCAGAGATTACGGATGACCAAACTAGAATCAAGAGGGCGATCGCATTTATGTCTAACTGATTAATTGCAGCAGAAAAGGCAATCATTGTCGTTCCACCCATAGCCAGTCCAGAATGCGCTACACGCCATGCCCTAATTACTTCCTCGCTTTTTCTCTTATTAATAGCTGAACCATAGGGAATGCCCGACAACAAGCCCACCAATAGAACGATCGCACCATGAAACAACAATTGTAGAGATAAATTCATTGTCTTCCTCGACAAATTAGGAATTTATGCAAGCGTCACTTTCTTTTATCATTACTAAATAACAAAATTCAGCCGATAGTGCAAGTGTTACTTACAAAAACCGTTGTTTCTGATTTCTGGCTTCTCAATACTGGGCATAAATCTCTTCTAAGTCTCTAGGAACGGCCATTGGACGCATGGTTTCAATATTGACAAAAAATCCGATCTGAGTCGCAGAAGCAACTATTGTTTCCTGGAGATAGATTTCTGCTTGCAGAGTACAGCGCAAACGTCCTAGCTTGGATATCCACATTTTTCCTACAGGGCGATCGCATAGCTGCAAAGCTTT
>JASJEI010000329.1 GCA_030064795.1 Pleurocapsa sp. MO_226.B13
TTTCTCAATCTACCCGCTTGATTTTCTGCTTGATTCGCTAGTTCGCGAATTCTTCTGGCTTCGGTCTTTCTCGCTTCGGCGATCGCTTCGGTGTGTCTAATATATCTTGCTACCTGTTCGGCTTTTGCCTTGAATGATTCCCCAGTTTCAAGCCATTGGGCAAAGGTTTCTTGTAGCTTAGTTTCTTTATCTTCATCCGATAAAGAATCATCGTCTGCAATCAGAGCGATCGCATTCTCAAGCTGTTGGATTTCGTCTGATAGTTCCCAAAGTCTAGTCATAGTAATAGTTTCAGAGTTTTTGTTGTTAATGGGCGCTCGCCTTAATAATTAATAATCATTTTTAATATTTTGATGTCTATGCTCAACCTCTAACTGTTCGTAGTTAGTCCTGCTTCTGAATCTGAGATTCTTAGTAACATTTGAGTCGATTAATTTCAGTCGCTTTTGATGTTGTTCTTTACTCCACTCAGCCCACATCTGACGTTCATCCCCATCCAAGCGATCGCATAAATCAGCAGAAAATCGCCGATCTAAAGTTTCGGTTTTATATAAATCCCTGCCAAGCTGAATATCGCAGTGAGTAGCGTTACATTCCACTGGCTTGTGTCTGCCAGAAACATAGCGAGGAATTACCTTTTTGACTAGCAAGTGCTGTACTAAACCCGTATCGTGGCAACAGAAGCATTTCCAGGTGGGTTTCCAGGCGATCGCCTCATATCCAGGCTGTGCTTCATCTCTTAGCTGAATTGGCTCTAATTTGGGGTAATTATTCATCTGCCAGCGACGCATTTTCTTAAGTAGTCAAGGGAGTAGTATTTAGCTTCAGTTTCATAATCGCTCCAAGCACCACAGACATCTTTAACAAGCTGTACGCCGTTTTCGACTTTTTGCCCTGTGACGTGACCGAGTTGGCGCATTAGGTCATACCATTCAGCGAATTGTTTGTCTTTTGCAGCCTTTTGTACTACAGGCGCGGATTGTTGCTTAAATCTGGAGTAGAGTTCGTCAAATGTGCTGGCGATTAGTTTCTTGGGGAAACATGGTGGATTAGGCAGCTTGCCGATTTCTTCAAAAGCAAAAGTTAAAAATTTCTCTCTCTCTTCTTGGGGCAATTTTTCAACTCGTTCAGAGAGAGAGTCTTTTTTCTTATTTTTAGTCTTATTAGTCTCTGGCTTCTGAATAGCTTGCTGTGTCTGGATTTCAGATTGAGAATGCGACATTGGTGTCGCCTCAACGACATTCTGCGTCGTGTTGATGTCGCTCTGTGTCGCCAAGGTGTCGGTGGGTGTCGCCTCCATGACAAGATCGTCGCTAGGGGGTAATGTTGAACCACCAACACAGGTACGTACATATTTAGACACGATTAACCCTTTATCTTTCAAACTGGCTAATGCTCTTTGAACAGTCCTGACGCTAATATGTAGCCGTTTGGATATTTCAGATGTACTAATTTCTATTTCGCGATCGCCAAAAGGGTCTAAGCTACGGATATAGTACAAAAGCCCCAATTCGGATTTAGTTAGCTGTGTATAGAGTTCTACCCAGCCGTTGGCGGTAAGCTTAAAAAACATTATTGTTCTCCTTGATTAATTGGTTTAGAGAGTTAAAAAGTTAAAGAGTAAAGCAGTAAAACAGTGATTGAGACAGTTAAATAGTTAAGGAGTAAAGCAGTAAAACAGTGATTGAGAAACTGATTGACTGTTTTACTGTCTGACTGCTCACTGTTTCATCCCCACAGATGTAGTCCTAAGCCCCAACGGGCGCAACTACGTCTAAAGGCTTGAGCTTCGGCATTGGAGTAAGGGTCGCCATAGGCATCTAGATCGGAGTTTTCATTTCCCGTAGCAGAGCGGGTAAAGTCTCCTTCAGCCGCCTTGATGGTTAATGCGCCAATGACACATACTTTTGTGCCATCAAAGCTAGTTTCGATATTCCACTCAAAGCCAGGGGCATAGAAGTCCATCAGGCGATTGAGTTCGTACCAACTGACAAAATTGATCTTTCGTCCTTTGATAGTTTTGTGTTTGATGAATCTGGGCTGAATTGGTTTTCTCAAATCGGTCATGATTTCAATTAGTGGTCTTCTAAAATCTCTAAAGAGAATAGAATCAACTTCTTTGGTGACTATTTGTTTTCCTTGGTTTTCGATGATTTTCATGGGCTGGGGAAGGGTTGTTAATTTACTGATTGGGACAGTCAAAAAGTGAAGAAGTAAAACAGTAAAACAGTGACTGCTAAATGCTCCTGACTGTTTTACTGTCTGACTGCTAACTGCTAACTGCTAACTGATTTAACTCTTCCTGTGGTTTTGAGAATTGAATAAAGTATTCTGGTTAATTCATCTGCATCTTGATTGATGCTTTGAAACATCTTCTCGGTAATGTAATCAGTATCTTTAAGCAGACTTAACCAATACTTGGTTTCTAGAGTTTCTTTGTAAGCAATTGATACCTTAGATGAAAATTCTTGAGGGCTAATTGCTCCATTGGCTTCAGCCAAATTAGCTCCGATAGAAGTCCCAGATCTTAATAGCTGTTTCGATAAAACATACTCTTTCTTTTCAGAAGCCAAGTACTTATATGCCTTGACTATTCTGATGGCGAATTTATAAGCCTTATCGTACGCAATACTATTACTTGTTCCCACTGTTTTACTGCTTTACTAATTTACTGATAACTATTTAAAACGGTTCATCTTTGAAAACGGTTTGATATTTCTGGTCGTAAAACCGCCCTAAACCAGTCAGATAACCACTGCGGTAAGTCAAGTTAGACCACAAATCGGGATTTGGTTCTAAACCGATTACTCCATCAAATTCGCCTTCGGAGTGAATATCGGTTTCTCGCTCTATTTGCGCTTCTACAGCAACTAGATCGTTCTGTATGCGTTGTTGTTGTTCTATTTCCAGTGATATATTTAAAGTCATACGAATCCTCTTAATTGGGGGTGAAATTCAAAAGGCGATCGCATTCTTTCCACGGACGGCGATCGTCTTTTGTTGTGTATGTATTTATTTTAATTCACCGTTTCGGTGAAAGTCAATCGTTTCGATGAATAAATTCACTGTTATAATGAATTTATAACGTTACACATTTATTGGGAGTAAAGTAGTTATGACAACTAAGATTTGTGATTTAATGGCGATCAAGTGGCGATTGTCTGCTGTTATGGCAGACAGAGAAATTGACAATCAGGCTTTACATTTACTGACTGGGCTGCATCCTGGTACTATTTCCAAACTTAGAAACAATCCACCTTCCAGAATTGATGTGATTACGTTGAATCTTTTGTGTACGGCTCTTGATTGTCAGCCTGGAGAATTGCTGCGTTTTATTCCAGATGACCCACAAGAAAATGTATCCGATCAAAAGCAGAATAAATTAGTTGAATTTAAAGCAAACAATACTAAGGATTCAAATCCTGACGACGATACACACTCTGCTGCTTAGATTTATGACTCGGATTAACGCATATATAAAGAGAGCGATCGCCACTATGGATTTGAGAAGTAATTCGCGATCGCAATTTTATTAGATGAAAGTAGTTTAACTACGATTAGAAAGTTCTTCAGATAGAATTTAAGACATCCCCCACGACTACCAATCAATAAGGGATGCCAAATAATATACTTGATTCAATTATAAATGACTGATTTAGAAAGGCTTGTAGAATCCAATGCCAAAGCTATACAGGCTTTAACTTCGGATATAGCAGAGATGAAGCGCGATCGCGATTTGATGTACTCGACTATGAGGGACTTGACGGACAAAATAAGTACTTTAGTATCAGTGCAAACTCAAAGCTATGACTTGATGAAAAATCTTGATAACCGTCAGGATCAGCTAGCTAATCAACAGCAACAATTAATTGAGATTTTGAAAAAGATTTCAGATTAACGCGATAAGCCCTAAAGGACTAACTTCGTCCTAAAGGATACCGCTTCGCATATGTCGCCTTCGGCATGGCTGCGCTACGCAACAATGGAATTGAGGAGTAATTCGCGATCGCTCAAATGTTAGGTTTGCCTGATGCTAGTGAAGAGGGTGTACTGATTAGCAGAATTCATAAAAGGCAGAGATAAACCAGCCCAGTTTTTTGATTGTTAACAAACAATATCAATTTAAGATTATATTCACTACAGATTGGTGTAGCCATTAAAATTTAAGGTGTAGACATTTATATTTCTAACCGTAAAGTTAAAGTAAAAGAAATCTTTCATCTAGCGAGAAATAAATGATGACAGATCCCGTAACATTATCCGCAGCTACTATTGCTACCTTAATCGCAACCAAAGCTTTCGAGAAAACTGGTGAACAGCTAAGCGAAAAAGTTTGGGAACTAGTCGCCAACTTTCTTAAGTCCCTAAAGCGCCAAGCTCCCCAAACAGCAATGGCAATTGAGAAAGTTGCCGCACAACCTGCTTTAGCCGAGCAAGAGCCTGAAAATTATAGTCCTGCGATGCTAGCAGCAAAGGTTGAAGAAGTCGCAGAGATCGATCCAGATGTTAAAGCGACAGTAGAATTACTTGCCAACGCTGCTCGTCCAGAAGTGCCAATGACGATTGAAAACTGGAAAGGTATCAACATTAAAGGAGGCATAAATACAGTTTCGGATAACACCTTTAATTTCTAATTCGGCGATCGCCGTTATTATCGATCTGACAAACTCATGGTATCTGAAGACTGGCAGGGCATTAACATTAAAGGGGAAGGTAAAACTACAATTCGCGATAATATCTTTAATTTTCCCAGCTCATTTCCCCCTGCTGCCCTCGGTCGGATTATCGACCAAAGCCGTCCACCTCTTAATAATTGGCAGGGTCGAGTGGAGGAACTCAAACTGCTTCAGGATTGGACGCAAAGAAGTCATGAGATTCAGGTCATTGGCTTAATCGCAGCGGGGGGCTATGGCAAATCTGCTTTAGCAGCGAAGTTTTGTGAAACAGTCAAGGGATTTACCCAGGTTATTTGGTCTACATTTAGCAAAATGTACAGCTTCGCTATCTGGGGACGGTGGCTGCTAGAACAGATAGGAGTGCAAATTGACGAAAAAGTAAGCGATGAAGATCTGGTCATCTTAGTTAGCGATCGACTTGCCAAAAACCGTTATCTGGTGGTGATGGATAACCTGGAAACGCTGATCGACCAAGGAGGGCAGTGGAAAGATCATGCCTATCGCCAGTTTTTAGTTCGTTGGACGGGAACGACTAGCCCCAGTGTGGTGCTAATTACCAGTCGCGAGCAGCCCTCATTGCCCGACAATGCCTTGAATAGAAGCATATGGCAACCACTAGGGGGGCTGTCTCAGCGCGAAGGAGCTGATTTATTGCAAGCTCTGCAAGTACAAGGAGAAATATCAGAATTAGAGTCCTTTGTGGATCGAATTGATGGACATCCCTTGTTAATCGATCTGTCTGTTGGCGTGCTGAAAAAAATAGCAGGCAATCAACCGTCTATAAATGAGTTTGAGCGCGCCAATCTAAATTTGTTAGAAATTGTCGGACAACATCGGGGTAATCCTGAAATTAGCGTTGCCAAAATTTTGACCGCCAGCTTGGAACGCTTACCATCCCATCTGCAAGATTTACTCTTGAACCTGAGCATCTATCGTCTTCCCTTTGACTGGCAAGCTGCACAATTTATGGTTGCCGAAGAAATTGAAACGACAGAAGCCTCCATCATAGAAGATTTGAGAAATTTATCTAGGCTTGCTTGGTTAATTGAAGAGCGTTCAGATGGGATCTGGATCTTTCGCTTTCAACCCCTGGTACAGAATTACTTACAGGAACAGCTAGAGGAGTTAACCAAAGCCCATGAACGAGCGATCGATTACTATGGCTCTATTACCAAATCAACTGGATGGGTACTAGAAGATGTAACCCCAGAGTTAGAGATTTTTTATCACTACTGTGGACTTAAACAATACCGTCAGGCAAATCAAATTCTAGATAATATCTCCACTTTTTTGAGTTGGCGCGGATATTACCTGACCAGTTTGGAACTTCACTCCCAGCTAATTACCAATTGGCAATCGATTATTGAAGAACAGGATATTTACGACCTAGCCTGGGCTTGGCTTCGGGTAGGCAATTCTCAACGTAGTCTTGCAGAATACCAAAAAGCATCCAATTCCTATCAAAAAGCCCAGAACTTATTTAAGGAAATTAACGATCGCCGTGGGGAGGCAGTCTCACTCGGTAATTTAGGCAATGCTTATAATTCTCTAGGGCAATACCAACAAGCGATTGAACTGTACCAGCAATCTCTGGAAATTAAACGGCAAATCGGCGATC
>JASJEI010000330.1 GCA_030064795.1 Pleurocapsa sp. MO_226.B13
CCTGAAGTTGAATCATAACCATTAGAAATAAAGAGTTAAAAACGGTAGTGGATGCTACTTCTAAAAAAGTTTAATAAAATATTAAGGAATGCTGCTCATAGAGGCACATTCGATTCAACATCTTTAAAGAGAATAAAATTAAATGGTAATTACAGCGATCTCAACCAGGCAACCGCCACAAGCACCTTCGACACCAGTTGTGGCTCAACAAGCTTTAAGCGAATTAGTTCAATACTATCGAGAGTTGGCAGCATATCATCGCTCTTCGGCTGATTATCATCGACAACTACTAGAACAACATTCCCAAGATGCTGAAGTTGTCGAAAAGCAACTGGCAAGTATTGAAGCGATTTTACATCCTTTAACTACAAGTTCTGTCAACCAAGATGCTAATGGCAAACAGGTTAATAGAACGGGTCAAATTACATCATTAGAAGATACGGTATCTGAGGAAGATAAGGATATTCCAGTCGCTTCTGAAGAGATAACTGTCGAGCCAGAAGAATCAAAGGTAAAAGAGATAACTACTGATGATAAGAAGCCTGAGACAAAAGCATCTAAATCAGTTACTCAAGGCTCGCGTAAGAATAGTGTTCAGACTAAGAGCGGCAGTTCCAAAGCTACAAAAGCTAAGAAGCCAACTAAGAAGAAGAATACTAACAAAACTAAAAAATCAACTAAGGCATTTTCATCTCGATTACCTTACTCTGAGAAATTAGCTTCTTGTGAAACTATTGTTGATGCCGTGGCCCTTTGTTTGCAGGAATATTATCCTAAAGTAATCAACACTCAAGATCTAGTGAACTACTATTATCCAGAAGGACTAGAAGGGGAAACTAAGAAAAAAGCTTATGAGGCTTTTAGCAATTCCTTGAGTAAAGGTGCTGGCAAACAGGGTTGGGTTAGGTCAAGTATTGGCAAGTATCGCTGGAAAGAGGGAAGTTAAAGGTTTTAACCCTGCCCAACTTACGTTGATATGATATCGTAGTCTCGTGACATAGATGAATACTTGAATTTTACAATCAGCATTATTTTGGAGAATTTCAACAGTGAGGGCGGTTAATTAGTCTGATGGTCTGTGTTTTCTGCATCCAGGTTGCCTTTCGTTCCTGCTTCTGACCAATTTTATTGAACAACCAGTAAAATACATTCTTGGGTTGGGAATAGGGACAATAAATTAAAACTCGCCGTTGCTTGATGTTTACTATTCTTTGATACTTTACATTCATTACTCAGGTAAAAATATCTTTAATTTATGTCAAAGGTTAACATCAAATTTTCTATGGGGCTAGGTCAAAGATAGGAATCTCCCCTCGTAACATCAGCGAGCGATAAATTTTGACTTCGCTCCTAGCGATGATAACCGACACCATCTCAAATCAGAGCAATGCGACTTGGAGAGGTGCTCTCGTACTCTTCTTCAGCTTCCAATTCTTCTATTAGGAACTGATCTTCGTAGAACCAATTTTCATAGACTGATAAATCTGTCATGGCAAACGTCCTGTTTAATGTTTATCTACCATCTACCGAAAGGTAGTCAAAATTATTTTGCCCCGATAGAAACTGGAATCGAGACAGTACTTTGTATTTTGGGTAATCGAATGGCGCAACCAAAAGTTTCAACGTTGTTTACAGGTCAATTTCAAATCCTTGGGTTGGATGTTGGTTTTCTTTTGCCGTATCTTTTTTCTCTACCTGAAGTTGCTGCTCGCTAAAAACTCGGTCTAACATTGTCTGTATTCTACTTGGGACGTAATCTTGCGTTCTCGTTTGTGACCAGCTTACCTCCAGTCCTGGTGTCAGCTCAATCTTTTGGTTCTGATTTACCCGAGCGACTACAGCCCAATCCTGTTTTGGATCGTAATTTATCCGATGCTTTATCAATTGAGGAAAGCTAGCTTGGTGTAATTTGCAGCCTCTTACCTTAAATTCCTGTAGTCTATAGCTGATGCCTTTGACCGTTCCTGACTCTACTTTTAGCTTGGTATCAATTCCTAATTGCTGTAGCCTGGCTAGAAACGTTGTCAGGCTGGGGCGATCGCGACTTGCCAAGTCAATCCCAGCCTGAATTTTAACCGTGTAAGGTGCCGTCGGGTTTTTGATTCGCCGCTTGTCTTGGTACTCTTCTATCTCGCGCATCATCCGCTGTATCTGCCCTGCGGTAGAGGCTTTGTAGCTTCTCTCTTCTGAAGATGGCACTTGTATCAAACCGTGTTCTAACTCCTGTTGTCTCAGGATCTTCTCTAACCTCCTCTTGTCGTAGCCGTCATGAACCCGTTTCCCTTCATGACTGACCATATTGACTAGGATGTGAAAGTGATCGTGTTCGTGAGTGCGATCGTGTTCTGGGTCATAGCGGTCATGCTTAACTACCAAATACTGATTATCGTCGTAACCCAAACCGTTAATCACGGCTTGGGCAATATCTTCTATCGTCTGGTGTTTCAAATTAGCATCGCCAGGAGCAAACCCGATAGATATATGTTTAACTGGCTTTTTAGTGGTCGGTCTTTGCTCCGCACAGGCATTTAGTTCCCAAATCATAGTGCTGGAATCTGACCCAGCTAAATTAGTATTGATAATTTCTGGTGTCTTACTAGGATCTAATAGATAATTGACCAATCCTCGAAAGTCTGTACCTGTAGTAATATTGCCGATCACTGTCGATCCTTTCCAATTAACAGTAGCCGAATTTGATTTAATTCCCGTGCTGTTCGCTCGGCGTAGGCTCGAATAGCGCTCAACTCATCTAGTAGAGGATAATTACTTGGTAAATGCTGTCCGTCCAATCTAGCAGTATTAAATGCTTTGGCTATCTGGTTAATGTTGTTCCCTACCCGCTTTAGCTGTTCTCTCATCTCGCCCATAATGCGATAGGTGTGCCAGTTAACCTTGAAGATTTGTTTCTTCTCCACTGGCTTATCTAAAGCACATCTGGTTATGTATTCAGTACGGGTGAGATTGAGCTGCTTTGCCTCGCGATCGATCCTAGCTAGATCGCTGGGATAGAACCTTAACAAAACTTGTTTGGTCTTGTATTCACCTTGTTCGTTGGGATAGTGAGTCACAGCTTAAAACTCGTCACGACTAAAATTTTAGTTTGGCAACAACTAAATTAGTTTGGTGCGACTTAGATCACGCCTCAAGCTAATCTGTGCCAGTTAAATGACAAACCCGTAATTTTGGGTATTTCTTGTTCCCACCTAAGAACCACCCAAATCAAGCTAAAATTACTCTGGAAGCAGCAAGCTCAATTGTTTAAGTACCTTAGTACTAATTGTATATATGCTTGCACTGCTTGCTACCAAATATCTCTGACTCCATTGCAGCTTTACATTTGAAGCAAATACGATCTTATTAGATGATTGAATGAAAATTCATTGTCATTCTAAGATCCTTCTATGATATCTTCAGGGGTCTTCTAGAGCGATGTCTGAAAAAGAGCGAAAATGAGGCAAGGAAGTATTTATTTAAGTGGTTTATTGAGAAAAAATTATCATAGACCCTTTTTTGAGCCACTCTAGATCTATTTTAGAAGTGCTTCAGACTAGCTCAAGTGGCTTTAGCTCAATTTGAATTATTTCACAGCATTGTCTTTAAGCTCAACGAAGACTTTAGTTGATGTTATTGAATATCACCTAAGTTAGAAGTGACGACTGCAAAAAAAATGTCCCACACTAGAATTAGCATGGGACATAGAGTAAACCTAATCTAGTAAATAAGCTATGAAACATCTGTTTACTTAGGAAAGGGATTCGTAGTTGATAAATATGCTAATAGCAAGGTGATTGTAAAGCTTTAACGTATTGTGGCTTTAGTTGCCACATGACCAAACTCATTCGTCCTGCTCCTGCATAACTACAGGCATGAAGATGTTTACAGTTAAACTCAATCAAGTCACCTGAATTGAGTTGATAAGAGGTACAGCTATTGGGGTCGTTATTACGACGACATAGACTGTAGCTGAAGTAGGCAATATTACCTAAGTTGAGCAGTCTTGCAGTAGGATTTGATTTATTACTTGGTTGTGCGATCGCATATTTTACAGTCATGAAGAGAAAAAAAACTACCCAAGCTTGGGTAGTTTCTACTGAGGACAGTGCGTAACTGAGTTATCTATCCTCTAGAATTAAGCAGCATTGCGTTTGTTCTTCCAATAGAAGAACTGGCGACTGAATGCTCTTTGTCTAGTACGTAGCTCCTGTTCGTTTTGAACAGGTCGCCACTGGCTGATAGCTTCGTCATAAATGGTGACATAAGCCATTGCTGAGGCATAAACTTGTTCGATTGGCATAGTGCTATAGAAAGCCTTGTATTGTGCTTTGATAGCTTGATAGTCAGGCTTAACGCCAGTACGCTTAACGTCTGCAATAGCTGAATTAGTTAAGGTGAAGATCAATTGATCTTTACTCAAAGGTTTAAACTGCACTGGTTTTGCAGGTGCAGTAGGCTGAGCAGGTACATAAGCTTGAGGCTGCATAGGCTGCGCGGGCGAATAAGCTTGGGTAGATTGTGCGTACTGAATGGGAATATAAGTTGCATTTTGCATGGTTATTTAACCTTATTTAAATGAAATTTTCACTCTATCCAGGCTCGACAGAGCCATAACCAACCCGACTAGGGTTGTGTCCATTACTAATCCCGCATTGGTTATGTCCAACTATGTTTTGTTAACCGAAAAAATTAACCCAGGCAGCTCGAACTATTTACACTTACCCTTCATCTAGTTTCAAGCTACACAATAATAAAAAAAATACCGCTCAGGTTAAGCAAGTATTTCTTTATTACTCAAAGGTTCAGGCCTGATAGAAGTGCATAAACGTATCCCATACATTCCAACAGAGACGATTAATTCGTATGGCATAATCTACACAGTTAGCAGTCCCACCTAAACCTCGATGCCATAGAGCCACGAGTTGATGACAGTGGTTGACTATCCATTCATTGCGAAGCTGCATCGCATAGGAATTGTAGCCCTCAGTCGTAACAATTTCAACGTGCCTTGCCTGGGATAGCAAGTACAGATATTTATTGCGACTGGCAATTGGCCATTGGCTCTCTTGTCCTTGAAAAGGTACAGCAGCAATCAGGTCAATGCCTTGTCGAACAGCGACCTCTGCTATAGCTGTGTCCCAACCTAATGCCATACCAGAGATTACTGCATCGGGTCGATACTGAAACAGTACGAAGTCCGCAGTATCCAGCAAAGCTTGGTAGGTTTGTTCGGAGTACTTGCCAGGGAGGGACTTAGGGCGATGTCCAGTGAAGCCGAGAATTTGATTCATGAGTATTAATCCAAAACTTTCACCCAACCCAGTCTGCTAAGACTCATTTTTGTCCGTACTGTTGTTTTCTTTCTACAGCTTAAGCTTTTGACAATTATAGTAAACCATAGCATTCCAAAGAATTTGCGTGTGACATTGAATATCAGCCTTATTTAAGGCATTATGAGTTCGATTAATACAAAAGCAAACTAAAGTGTGAGTCCACTTCTTCGTTGTTGCATAAATGCAAAAATCGATAAAGATACAGCCTTTCCCAGTCTGTTAAATTATTTTGTGTATGTTCATTCTGAATTAATTTCCACAGCCAAGCTCTATAACAACTTAATGACTCAGCTATATTATCGACTCGCCAAACACAGTTTTGAGTATTCTTATGGGCAAAGGGATTTCCTAAGCCCAAATCTAAAGGATTATACGAATCTGACTGACGACTGCGATTTCGACCACAGTAAACCACACCAGAAGTACTCAAATTAGGATTGCTTGCTCTTCTTAAGGTAGCAATATTAACGTTACGTTGTTCTAATTCGGCTTTTTTTACTATAGCCTGGGGATTATTCATTTAATTAGTTGAAAAACTTCCCCTACCCCTACTCGCCAGAGTTAATCAATCGAGATAGCTAAAATCAGTTTCATTGAATTCTCGTTCTGTTGGCTTTAAGGTAAAATCATCAGCTAACAGATCGATACCATCAATAATCATTACCCGATTTTCGATGCGTAGACTGTCATAGCACTTCTGTCGTAATTTAGCGCTAGCTTGAAACCTTTTTATGGCTTCAATTAGTGGCTGTTGAACTTGATAGGCAGCTTCAGCTTTGGCTATAGCAACATTGGGTATGGGACTCTGACGGCGGAGTACGGCAAGGTCAATTAAATCTCTAGCATTGGTAGAAGAGTCGTTCCATCTGTCAGCGTTTGCCAATAGTTTAGTGGTAAAGCAATCATTTAAACTTATAGTTGGTAGATTTACTACCCTAAGAGTTTGGGGCGTTTCC
>JASJEI010000331.1 GCA_030064795.1 Pleurocapsa sp. MO_226.B13
ACTATGTTATCTTCCACTGGTACTGACCCCGACAGAACGAATCCACAGGCATTTTATTTTACTTCCATGACGCGCCCCGCCACAGAAGGATTTAAAGACTTATTTAGTTATACTTTCCTTTTAGCTAGCTGCACGCGTCACCATTTAATTCCATAGGTGATATTTTCCGCGACGTGCCTAATACTTGGGGGAACTCCCTGTAATATTTAACGCGCTTTACCGCCAAAGCTATTGTACAACAGTTAAAGCCTTTGATATATAAAGATTCGGTAGTCAAACCGCCAAACCCTACCCGCGATTCACCGCCCGATAAATCGGGTGTCCTCTCGCGGAAGAAAGATAGATTACTAACTGAAGCCACCGAGAGAAGTTACATCCTTACTAGCAAACAGATAAAGAGCATACTAGGTATCACTCCCAAAAAGAACACATTCACCAGATTATGATTCTCCTTCAAGAAGATAGTATTTATAGTAGTTGGTCCGTAGTGCGAAGCTAATCTCAATAAACTAATACTACTTTCTTTTCCTGTAGTATAAAACTTACTCTAAAATCAATATAACTACATTCAGCATTTATAGTTATATTGTTTACTATATGATAATCTATTTACAAGTATTTATTTATAAATATTTATAATTATAATTTTTACTATTAACATATCTTAGAAGTTCTTATAATCTCAGCGTTTGGTATAGGAGTAGAATTTAGATATAGCAGTTCTCAGTTTGATAAAATGTAGCTCATTAATATGAGAAAGGCTATAAAAACTTAATTGAACTTGTGGAGCAAAATAAATGTTGAAGCAAGATATTAGTTTAAGAGATTTAGAATTTATTACAGACTTATCTCCCTCAGAATCTGAACGCTGCAAAGGAGGAGGATGCCCAGGTAATTGTTTATGCGGGGTTCAGTATCCTGATTGGGAAGGAAAATGTCCGCCGGGGTATAAGCCTACAAAATTTGGAGATTACGGGGCATGGGAACATTGGCAATGTTGCAAATAATGGATAAGAGCAGCAAAGAAAACACCATGAACACAGGTAGTAAGCTTAGCATACAAAGCATACAGAACTCTATTAAGATTTTTGACAGAGCCTAAATCTACAAAGTATTACTACTTCTAAGTTTCCGATACCTAGCACCACTCCATTCTGTGGAGAGCAACCATTGTTGAGCTATATTATTGGTTTCCTCAACCTTGTAATCTTCAAATAACAACATTGCTACTTGGAGATTGTAGCAGTTCACCAGAACAAACTTCTCTACTACCTTCCGTACTTGTGAATCATTATTAACGTCCCCAAAGTCAGGGAATCTCATCTGACCTGGAGAGATTTTCTTGTTATCAGATAACCGTATCTCCTTGGCATCACCAAACTTGCTAAGAACGAATGATGATGTAATAACAATATCCTGGTTTAAGCTCCCGTAGTAGGCATAGCATCTGACTTTCCACGGCACGTCTAAAAGCCCCTCCAAATAAGAGTTTCCCTCCAAGACTGATTATCAATAATCTCTACTTAATAACAATGAGCAACGAAAGAATCAGGCTTGGAGGATGGAAATTTGACGATCACCTAAGTGCTGAAAAAGATCCCGTGAAAAGTCAGGCATAGCATGAGTATCCCTCTTACAAAAGTCAAATATCTAAGTTACCATTAACTTATGTTACATTTTTGCAGATATTTATTAAGAAGAACCAGATATCAGCATCCTCCATTTCCTTCATGAGCATGTTTTCTCGATTTCATAACCACTCACCAATACATTCTCATCTTTCTCCCACCATCGATTACGCCAGTTTTTACTATCCTCACACATACACACAGGGTTTACACTGCTTAGCTTGTAAGTACCTGGATCACACATTTCCTTCATCTTCTGACACGCTTTCTCTCACCATCCTACAAACTCAAACCTACATTCCTCGTCACATCGACCCCCACTAATTACTTCAGAAGTTTGATTGTTAAGTTCCTTAACCAAATTCGAGCCTTTTAAAAAGCTTTTATCTTTTAACATTTCCATCACCTCTTATAAAGCATCCCTTCAATTCAATCTTATAACAACTTATATTCTAATAACATAAAATAAATTCACTAAACAATAAAAATTTAAAAGTTTAAAACTTAAATATAATATACTAAAAAAAATTATTAAAATTAAAATAAATTCAAGGTAAAACCTACTTATAATGATTTTAGAGTAAGTTTTATACTATAAGATAAGCAAGCAATATCGGGTCATTGAGATTAGCTTCACACTACAAATCAACTACTATAAATACTATCTTCTTGAAGGAGAATCATAATCTGGTAAATGAACTACCTTTAAGTTTAAATATATCAATTACACAAAACAAATATTTTTCCGAAAAAAGAACATTATTGCCTATTTTTTTCTCCTCATCTAAAGTTATCAAAAAAACTTAGCTACAAAAATAGACAACATAAAAGTAACTATAGCAATTCCTACAGTATCCACTCAGTCAATAGCATAAGTAATAGAACTAATAAGAGAATCAATGAAAGATTCAGCTACAAATTGAACAAAAATTAGAGAATTAATCACCTAACATAAAAAGCCTTAATAACTAAATAGACAGCAATTCCTCCTATAAAAAAGCCAAAATAAGCCTGAATATCAGACCATGCCAAATTAATAACATCTGAAATAAAAACTTCAGCCTCTGGAAAAGTCTCAATAGAAGTATTAAGAAAAAAACTAAAATTCATAAACGATAAACCAAACCAGTAAGCAACAGAAAAACACCATGAATTACTAATTCTCTAAGAGAAAGATAATTTAGCTCAAAAAACATCGCACGACATTCTGAGTTAGTTTGAGCTAAATATAAAAAAGCTTGCGAACTAATAACAAAATCCATATCGTCGGATACAAATAAAGAATTTGAGAATCAATTGTTCTGAGCAAAAGAATCATTCCTTCTAAGTATTCGGAATAATCCTTACATTTAGTAATTGTCTTATCTTCAAAACAACCAGCTAATAAAATTGGAAGAAGGAAAACTACTAAAAAAAATAGAGATTTTCGACTCCTACAAAACCTAAGCATTAGACAAAACTTTATGATTAATAATCGAAAGCTGAACTTGAGCAGGATAAAACTTATCAGCCTTCCTATTCTCGTTCTTTAACGAAACAGAACAGAGCAAATCACAAGTCTGACCCTCCTTACAATCAAGGATTGCTGGATAAGCTTTAATATCATGAAGAATATTAGTCATCTTAGGTCTAGGCATTTCTTCAATTTGAAATACCTTCCCATAATCAGACTGAGGAAACGCCCATTTGGTAATTATGAACTGAGGATTAGAAGTTGGTTTAGAGCCAAAAAATTTGCCACGAAAAGTCCCAACAAATGCCATAATTTTTCGTCAATAGATTCAACAGAACTACGACAAAATAAAAGCACAGTTTTTTAAAATCGCCAAATAAACTTTTATTAAATAAATCTAAGAAGAATTACTACGATTCATACCAGAAGAATTCATCCCAGAACAATGAATCATCCAATAATGTTTTTCTCTAAATCTTGACTCTCCTTCAAAAACTAAATTCCAGAAGAAAAACCAAAAATCTTCATCAGACATAGTCCACATCAAAACAGCCAAACTTGGAGCAACCTGCTTATGAAACCAAGTCTTAATACGGTCTAGAGAAGGTTCATTCTCTTCTTTTTTTGGTTTAAGTTGAATATCATGACCAACAATTCTTTGCCACCAAGGATAACGCTTCCTCCGACCAGGATTCTTATCATTTTCCCCTCTCCTTTTTACAAAATCTACTGCACCAGAAAAATAACCTCTAATAACATCTCCCCAACAAGAAAAAGGAACACTACAAAGATGCCTAACACAATCTATCGAATAATGCTCACATAAATGCAATTCATATCTAATAGAATCAATTACTCCCTTAGACTCAAGAGACTTATCATAAACCCTAAAAAACTTACCCCCACCACAATTCCCTTTCCTCCCTAAAGTAACTGTATAACCACGACTATTCTTACGACCATCACCATGATTTCTAGGAGTATTTCTAAAGCCAACATAATGCCACTTATCAATCAACTTATGAACATAGGCTACAGTAACCTCTTTATCATAATCATCAATAGTTAAATCAATTCCAGTAGTCTTAAAAAAGTATTTCTCTTCAACAACCCGCATAAACTTTCGTAACTTAGCCGGCTTAACTTGAGAGCATACACCACCCTTAAGCTCAAGATAACCATGCGAAGAATCAATAACTCCATAAGAACCAACATGATCAGTTCCCATAACCGACCCAGAAGGATGCTGATAACCATTCAGATAATTTTGAAGACGATTCCGCCGCTCATATTGACCACCACCAAGCAATGTGATAGCCAAACTCTGAATTTTCTCGAAGTGTATTATAGGAAAAGTACCTCGGAATAAACCGATACTGAAATACAGACCAGAACGGGATTTCGACCGATCACCCTCTGTGGCATTAACCCCGATGTTATTCAACGGGGTTTGGTGTCCAAAATTTACAACTTTTGCTACCATAATAAGATAAGTTATATGTTTAACTAGGTAGTAATTCTCTACGAAATACTGCCATTTTTTTTTTTTCGTTTTTATTTTTTAACTTTCGTGTTCCACTTAGAAATCAGTAATAATACTGAAGTTCACTAGATTTCATAAAACTTTAATCTCTTAAAATAGAATTTAAGTGTGTAAAAGAGATTACCTCAGAAATATTAAACTCTGAGGTTTTTTTAAACAAAAAAATATACTATATAATTAAAAAAGTTTATCTGATATAAAGAACTTTAAAAAAAATATATAAACTAGATTAATTAATTGGTTGGTTGGTCAAACCAACCGCTGGTGCAGTTGGTTTGGTGGTTTGGTTGACTAATTGGTTGGATTAAGTTCAATTAAGCTTGGTTAAAAAATCCAACAAAATAGAGATAACAAAACTAAAAAGTAGTAAGAGTATTTAATACCTATAAAAAGTTAATATTAAAAGTGCTTAAGATAAACATCTCAAACACTAACTACATGACTTTACTAATAAAACAGTTATAATATAGCAAGAGAAAAATCATGGGAGAAGCAAAAAGAAGAAAGAAACTAGACCCTAATTATGGTAAATCTCCTATGATAGGTTGGAGAACAGAATCAGCATGGAAAAGAATATTACGTGTTCCAGAAAAAGACTGGACTAGAGCAAAATCCGATCTAAAAATCGTAAACAGCATAAACGATATCGATGAATCCATTAATGCAATATGGATATATAAAGACGATAAGAGCGATGAAATAATCAAGCCCACTGGTATATTTGCCCCAGATATCAGTTATGAAAAATTAGACCTTATTAAAAAACTTAATTCCATACCCTTCGGAGAGCATGTATATGAAGATGATGAGGGTGAAATAACTATTACAAAATCAAGGGACGAAGATTTAATACTCCCAGCGATAAACACTAGATTCAGAATCGATTACAAAGCAAAAGTAACAACTACAAGCAACGAAGTATTTAAAGACGAATGCTGGGTAGAAACAAATCTAGACTTGGGCATAAAAAAGAAAGAAGACTTGTCCAACGTAGATGACGAAATAATTTATAGCGAAGCATTTAAAGAAGCCATGTACGCATTTTACGAGAGTTACCTCTACCAAGAAATTACTGAAATGATCGAAGAAGCAACAATTACAATAAAAAAAGTTGAACTTATATAGTTTACATAAAATATAAAAATAACAGTTTCTCTAAACAGAATAAAAAAATCTCCCCTAAAAAGGGAGACCAGAAAACCATAAAATCTTACTCTTACCTACAAAAACACTACAAAAACAATGTTAAAAATCAGGTTATATCACAAAAGCAAAAATAATACAAAATTTAACTATAAATTATAACCAGTAATAAAAAGCTTAGACCTCGGCTGCACTTAAGTTGGACAACTTTCTCTCTTACACAAAACTTACTAGTTAGTCTAACTCTTCGACTTGCCTTACTATCTTAGCATCTTTGTCAAGCCGTTTTTTAAAATATATCTGGGGACACCCCAGACCCCAATTCATAAGGAAAAAAATTCCTTCGGAACAAGGGCATTGACTTCGATGCTTCTTCTAGGGCAAGAGTCGAAGAAGTTTCAAGGTTAAAGACTCAAACAGAAATTAGCTCTACGGAAGCGTAACTAAGGCTCAGATTCGTGGTAGAAGCCTAAAACGATGTCTACGTTCAATC
>JASJEI010000332.1 GCA_030064795.1 Pleurocapsa sp. MO_226.B13
CTTTAGTCTCACTTATTATTCACCATTACCTAACGCTATGCTTGTCACTTCGGCCAAACCCCGATCATGGCCAAATTCTCATCCTCAACTCAAGGCGGCGATCGCCGTCTCCAACCCAGCCTTGCCTTAATAATTTGAACCTCATTGCGCATCTCGTGGGATAATGAAATCTATCAATAGAATCTAAAACAAACGCTACAAGAGCTAACGAAGAAACCTTAAAAAAACAATATTGAAAATGTTACTAATCCGATTGTTAATAAGGCTTTAGATAGTAAAAAGTCAGTGCCGAAAGTACATCAATCAAGTTTATTCGATTACTTAAAATAGCTCGTAAGATAGCTATCGCCATCTCCGATTGGTGAAATTAATTCAACTGTTTTTAATTGATTATGCCAATCGACATTCTTAAGTACAATCGCCAATTATTAACCCGACCTGACATAATTTTCTGCGGTAGAAAAAGTGGAAATCCAGAACTAATTGGTCTGGGTAATCCTTTTTCTCATCAACCCAATAGTAATGCCGTATTTATAGTTAATTCTCTGGAAGAATCTTTAATGTCATATCGTTCGTGGCTGTGGAAATTATTAAAAGCCTATCGAGAAAAGAAAATCGCCACCCTGCAACTGTGGGAAATGGTTTATCTCAATCGAGTTTTACATTTAGCCAGACTAATTAGAGAAAAGCAAGTAAGTGGATTAATGTGCTTTTGTACCAACATTAATAACTATAAATATAGCAAAAAAAAAGAGATAAAGTGTCATACTCAAATCTTATATGGAGCTTGCATTTGGCTGGATAATAATTTAAATTAATTTGGCAATTATATCTAGTAATTATTTAATTCTTAACCTCGAGCGCAGTATAGGGCTACCGCCCCGAATATTGGCTAAAAATTCACGCTTTGATTGCCATTATGAAAACCAAACAAACAATAAGCTTAAATAATAACCTAGCCAGAGAAAAAACTAAAAACAACCAACAAACTCAAGATAATAATATCGAATCATCAAAGCATTTAATAGCCAGAATTGAGCAAGAACGCGACTACTTTCATACCTGTATCAATAGTCAATATTAAGAAGGAGAAAAATGAGCCTAGCTACTCAAGTTCTAAAATACAGTTCCAAGCGAGCAGTTGAATTATGGAATCTACTCAAACAAGCCAAAGATGAGTCGGACATTGAAATCTTAACTACCTCATTTTTACAGCACAAATCCGACCAGGAAGTAGCCATCGATGCCGTGGCTGAAGTAGCCGAACAGATTGATGCTGAAATCAAAGCGATCGCCGCTAGAAAACAATATCTCGTCGAACTTCACAATCGAGCCATCGAGCGACTTAAAAGTAAAAAAGAAACCATCGATAAAACCATCATCAAACTATACGAAGCAGGAGCGATCGCAATTAAGACAGAAGGTTTGTCTAGAACTATCAAAATTCAAACCAATCCTCCAAGCTGTGAAGTGTTAATCCCGACTCAAGATTTACCCGAAGAATATCGCTATGAAAAGGTCGAGATTAGAGCCGATAAGAAAGCCATCACCCAAGCTTGGAAAGAAGGGATTGAAGTAGAAGGGACAGAAGTATTCCAAAAACAGCGAGTTGTTTACGAATTAAGCAAGGACATTACCTAAGATGACAGATACCTCAAAAACTCCACCACCCGAACCCTACGAGCTAGATAAATGCACCGTCAAAATAGTTCTGTTATTGCATCCATGCCAAACAGATGCCAACGATTCTGACTGTACTATTGCCATTAGCACCCATAACGATCTTCCTCTAACTAAAATAGTCAAGCGAGCGCAATTAAATTTGTCCGAACCGATAAAAGATTTACTTGAAGAATTAAAAGCCGATTTACCCCAACGAGAATTCCACGCTCGCGTCAAGCAAAGTAAAACTAGTAAGCAAAAAACTACTAAGACTACTAAATCTAGTAAATCTGGTAGAACTTCTCAGCTGGCTGAATCTGACACTTCAACTATCAAACAAGTTCAATTATTCTAGTTAAAACCATGAGCGATAAAGTTACTGTCGTTTTTGAGGGTAAGGAATACCCCATTGATGCGGCGATCGCAGCAGATGATAATAAACTTCGACAAATTTTATCTCCCTTTATTCCCGCAGCTGCCAATGCCAAAATTCAGCGAGAAGACGGTCAATCAATTCAAATAATCAAACAGGCAGGTACTAAAGGATGAATAATGAAGGCAGAAGGCGCAAAGGCGATTCGGTTCGCCGCATGCAGGCAGAGGGCAGAAGGGAGCAGTTAATCGAGAATCCTGAGAATTATCCTATAAGTTTGCCTCTTGCTGTCGATCTCCAGAACCCACCAATTACTATTTGTTCGTCTAATGCTTCACATCTTAATAGAAGTAACCCAAAATCGGGAAGGCAATCAATTGAACCTTCTGCCTCCTGCCCTCTTCCCTCTGCCTTTCCTCGCGACAGCGAGGATTCTCCACTTAAATATCTACGTTGTAGTCCAGAAACCATCAATCCTGCTATTGTTACAGCACGGCAGATTCAACATCTCGAACTGTCTGGAAAAATAACTCCAGAGATGATGGAACAATTAGCCCAAGAAGCCCAAGGTGCGATCGCTCAAGGCAAACAAGCCATTGCCGATTACAATTACAGTCTCCAACAACTAAAATCAGCTAGTTCCCAATCCAATTGCATTCCGTGGGGATTTTGAGCGCGCATCTGTAAAATTAGTATATATAAACCAAATCAGTAGATTATTGGGGTAATAACACTATGACAACATTAGCCAAATGGTCGGTCGATGATTACCACCTCATGATTGAAAGCGGAGTTCTAAATAACCGCTCTGTAGAATTATTAGAAGGAGAAATTGTTGAGATGAGTCCCGAAGGGCCATTACACAGGTTCACTAACGATACAGTAGCCGAATACCTACGAGAATTACTGCGCGGACGAGCAAAAGTATTTGAGGCACACCCAATTACACTTTCTAATTCAGAACCCGAACCCGATATTGCTATAGTTCGCCTGCCGAATAGCAATTATTTGACTCGCCATCCCTATCCCGAAGATATTTATTGGTTAATAGAAATCTCTAACACTACTCTAGAAGAAGACTTGGGTAGAAAGAAAAAAATCTACGCCAATGCAGGTATCGATGAATATTGGGTTATCAATTTAAAAACTAAAGAAATAATTATCTTTAGAGAACCATCTGGTAACGATTACAAAACCAAGTTTACAGTTAATGAAGGTACGATTACCCCAATTGCTTTTCAAGATATTCAAATTGAAGTGGCAAAACTACTCAACTAGAAGAGTTATTCGATTTAGCAGTACCGTACTCAATTTCCAAAAGCTCTAGTAGCTTTTCTTCCAAAGGCTCTAAATAAGGTTTATCGAGTTTAGCCAAACCGTTAAGAATCCATAGTGCGGCAGTATCCAAACCACATTTTTCATGTAGTCGGCTCATTCTCACCCCAATATCTTCCATTTGTTTGCATTCGATTTCTGAATAATTTCGATTACTTCTACTCCCAACCCCAGACTTACAGCTACCGCTGCCTCTAGTCCATTATTATTAGCAGAGTTGGATGAGGTCATGATGCTTAACCCGATAACAGGAATTGGGTCGTCCGAGAATTTGGACTACCGCTAGATTGTCTGAAGACGTGGTTGCTGTATTCTCTACCAGTTCAGTAGTATCTGAAGAACTGCCATTGGGACTCTGACAATGGAAAACCACTACTAACGTACCTTTATCTAGATACTGCTCGCAGTTTAATTTACGAGCACTATTTTCAAGCTCTTCTTCAATATTTGATTCTCCCCAGTAAACATATATGGGCAGGGTCGATAGTATTTCTGAGTTAGCTGCTACAGAATTTAAATTATTGCCATTAGTATTGTCCTCCATCTCTAAATTTTTGAGACGCTGCAAATGCTCTCGCCAGTTAGAAATACAGGTAAGGGATTCAAATAATAGGGTAGGGGGAAAGATAGAGCGCAGTACGGCAAAAGCTTCGGGAGTTTCACAGCGCAGCAATAATCTAGCTAGGGTTTCATAACCTCCATACTCGACTATTGGAGTGACTAAATCTGGCTCGACTGCATCCTCACTTATCGACAAAGCTTGACCAACTAGATGAGTGAAGACTTTCATTCCCAACACGAGGGAGGTAAAGTTTACTATCTCCGATGACTGCTGAATTACCTGTGGTGAGGGGTTCTCAGTAACAATACAATTCTCAAATTTTGTTTCTACGGCAGCTCGCTCGACTGTTGCTACTGTTGAGGTAGAAGTCGAGCGATTGTCGATCGCGTCAAAGCTCACCAATTCCCGATTCAAGTCATAACTGTCGATCTGTCGATCGTTAAAAGAAGGCAGAAGGCAGGAGGCAGGAGGCAGAAGGTCATTTGTTTGGAGTAAGCTTGAACTAGATGTGGGCAAGCCCTTTGTCCCCAACTCCTTCCGACCTAAAAGGTCGGGGTTTGTATCCTCAAGGATAAAGGAAGAAGTTGACTCAATACTTCTGCCGTCTGCCGTCTGCCTTCTGCCCTCATGGGCGAAGCCCCGATCTTGCAGTTGAGAATCGCCTACGATCGACCGCTCGACAGTAGGTTGGTTCGGCGGCTCAATTCCAGATGAATTGCGGGGTTCAGGGTAAATGGGACGATCGACACGACGATCGGCATCGCGATCGACACTCAGCACTAATTTGAGGCGATTGCCCGTGCCGACTAATTTGCCGTAACCCAACTTAGCTAACTCGATTAAGTCCTGACGAATCTTATCTGGCTTCTCTTTTCGCAGCCAGGAAATAGCCGACTGGAGTTTCCTGGCCGTTAGTTCGCCAAATTGTTCTAGCTTATTTAAAATGGCATTTAACCTGGGTGTCAGTCCCCCCATCCCTTTGGCCGCACAACCTTCAGAATGGATTAGGGTAACTTGACTCAAGAAAAATTCGGCTAGAGCGATCGCCGCTTCCACTCTGGCACTGGGGATCGATAAACTGGGAGTGGCATTTCCTGCCTCTAATTCCCATATCAGGTGGAGAACTAATGCCAGTCTGGCGGTGTAGCCTTCCATCTTGGAAATCGCCGCCCGCATTCCCGGTTGAGGATGAACCACCCGACGCTGTTCTAGTTGCCAGTGGAAGTTGTCGTAGAGGTGTTGGGCTTCGGCATCGAAGCGATACTGTTGTGGTTCTAACTGCCGTATATCTTGGTACAGGGATTTGAGAAAAGCCAGTTGAAATTTAGTGTCTTGTTCTGGAAGCCTCAATGCTTTTAAGGGAATTAACGCCCATAAAAAGCGTCCCCACTCCCCCTGGGCATCGTCTAAGTCCCCCATCAACCTTTGTAGGGTAGTATCTTGAATCGCACCGATAATGCTCATGGCATCGTAGGGCACGAAGACTCGTTCGCCCCCCTTGAGGTTTTTCTTAATGCCGCGACCGTTCCAACTAGACAGTACCGACTCGCGATCGTCTCCCTTGCCTTTTTTGTAAGCACCGTAGGAACTAAACAGACCCGATAGTTCGTCTTTAATCCATAAAAAAGCGGTATCGGGCTGTTCTCCTTTAATGCGGTCGATCGCCTCGATGGTGGTTTTGTCGATAAAAAATTCCTTTAAGGGTTTGGGGGCGGTTGGTTCCCTATCTTTCCATTCAGCATCGGTAAGGGTATCCTTCTGTCTCTGCCAAGCTTGGTACTCCCCGTCGTAGTCGGCTTTGGCCGCTCGATACCGCTCTTCTTCTTCAGCCTGGAGTTGTTTGACCCCATCGAGAATGGTATTGAGAATCGGTGATTTGCGCTGTCCCGATTCGGTAACGATTCCGCCATAGATAATTGCCGGTTCGATAAAACCGATCGACTCTTTGACGATGATGCGGGTGCGGGGGTCGCAACAGGAAGCGATCGCACTTAGCAGTACCACTAGATATGCAGCAGTGGGAGCTTCCATCCAGTTGGCTACTTTGGTTATGGGTTTGGCAATAGATTCTGGCAGGTAAAGATCGAGATTGAGGCTGCTTTGCTTATAGGTGGTTAATTGTTGTAGTTGTTGCTGGTGTTCGCTGCGATTTTCCTTGCGCTCTAGGTCGGTTTCGATCTGTTCGAGTAGGGTACGCAGCTCCCTTACGCTCCAGCCCCAACTAGCCGAGAGGCTGTTTATCGCTTCGGTTTGAGCGGAAGCTGAGAGGTTTTGTTGCAGTATGGATAGCAGTAACTCTCTAATTTTTATTTCATC
>JASJEI010000325.1 GCA_030064795.1 Pleurocapsa sp. MO_226.B13
TTTATAGGGATCAAAGTGAAGCAACTTGCGTTGCATATGCTGTATTGGATTCGTCAGAGAGATGAGAGAGATGTTAGTTTTAAATTTTTCCAAAAAGGAAAGAATATAAAGCATCTTGACGAAATCCTACATCAGCCACCAATTTATCTGGGTATTCATTATCTGAGGGTACTGGGTGGACGACTTGCTATTCCAAGAAAATATGGACAAATGTCTTTCAATGAATGGATTAAGACAAGATTGAAAGATACAACGGACAAGAGTGCAATTAACACCTTAAATGATATGTTCGAGAAGATACTTAATAAAGTAGATTTTCCAAGACAGAAAGAGTCTGACTTCAGTATCGGAAAATTGATGCTTGAACTCTGGTATTCATGTTACGAAGGTAATATATCTGAGCAATCGCTGAAAGAGCTATGCGATAAGTCATGGGAATTAGTTGAAATTACCGGTCAGGCAGCCTTGATTTCTCTATATCTGGAAAAAATACGATTACAGGAAAAATCCGAAAAAGACCAGCTCAATCTCTACGATCAATTTTGGCACCTAGTTCAGCCAGCGATTTTTCCAGAATACAGGAGAGAGTCTATAATCACAAAAGGGGATATAGCACCTGGAATCTCCGATAGAATTTTGTGGTTCTTCCGACTTTTTTAAAAAATGTCAAACAAAAAGTTCATTTTTAAGTAGTCGGACAAAATTAAACCGAACTGTATTGAGTTTTGTAAAACTTCTAATTAATTGAAAACTTCCTCATGCGCATTAAGGATTGGAGATGGCTCAAATGAGTATTGGTAAGAAAATAGAAAACATTATTCATGTTGACAAAGAAAACCTGGAAAAATTGAAGGAGATGCTGCCTATTTGGCGTGAGTCATATAAACTCTCTATGGAAAATGCCGAAAAAAGCTTTGTCCAATTAATATTTTTTTTCCTCTTCTTTTTTCTTATAAATGCTGCCGAAGTAACAGAAGTCAATTTATTTGGTATTAAATTTAACAGTTTGTCTGTACCTTATGCTCTTCTATTTATTCTTAGTGCTATCACATTTTATCGTTTTGTTTCTATCAGTTGTTTTGCTCAACTAATAGAGGAAGCTATAAGACATGCTAATTATCAGATATTTCAGGATTTCCAAAAGAAAGGTTTAATGGATCTTGGAAACTATTCGTCAGTACCTCAAATTGAGAATTGTTTTGCCAATCTTGAAGATAAAAAGAGTAGCTGTTTTACTCGAATTGGAAATCTTTTTGTAATTGCTCAATCATTAGTCCTAGGAGTTTTTCCACTACTTGCTCTAATTAGTGCATCATATGCCCTAATAAAGAGTGAATTTATTGGGAATTCATGGTCAATTGTCTTAATCTGTATATCCTGGATATTCATACTTCGAGCCTTAATACTCATTGTTCAATGGCTGAGGTACTACTGATAATTCAGAAAGAAGCTAGAAGCTACGAAATAGCTGGAATCCCCAGAAAATCTAGATGAAAATGCTCCTTCAATAAATTTGATAAATTAGATTCACGCCTTAACTGACGCATAAGTTGAGTTGGAGATCGATCGCGAAAACCTGGAGAATATTGCAAAGCTATGACGAATAAATAAGCAACAATTTTTAACTTTGACATCATTAAAGACATAATTACTTTTACCAACCACTATAATTTTTCTTCTACTTACGCCCTACCAATTTCCTCAGCCTAACTGTAATCTCCTCCTCAAGTTTGATAAACTCAGATGAAGTCTTAATTTCTAAAGATCTGGGATAGTCGAAAGGGATCTGGCGCTCGTACTCAATTCTAAAAGGTCGAGGAGTTGAAAGAATAAGTCGCTGTCCTAGAAAAATAGCCTCTTCAATATCGTGGGTCACGAAGATTGTCGTCGGTCGATCGCGCTCCCAGATATCCAGAAGCAGTAATTGCATTTCGCTGCGCGTCTGGGCATCCAAGGCTCCAAAAGGCTCATCCAACAGTAGAACCCGAGGATTCACCGCCAGAGTTCTTGCCAAGGCCAATCTTTGTTGCATTCCTCCAGAAAGAGTAGAAGGATAGGCATCTTGAAACTCCTTCAAGCCGACGCGCTCTAACATAATATTAACGGTTTGTCGTCTATCGCGATCGGGAATATTTCGTACCTTAAGACCAAACTCAACATTTTCGCGAACGGTGAGCCAGGGGAACGAAGTATACTTTTGAAACACCATCCCCCGCTCCGCTCCAGGACCAACAATTTTATTGCCTTCAAGCCTGGCGGAACCAGAGGTTGGTTCTTCGAGTCCTGCTATGACTCTTAAAAGGGTGCTTTTGCCACAGCCAGAGGGTCCCAAAATAACCAGAAACTCACGCTCATCAACTTCAAGGGTGACATCTTTTATTACTTCTAACTTACCGAATCTTTTCGTAATAGAATCTAGACTTAGATAATTCATAAATTACTGATTAATAGAGCGTCGCCAGGGGAACAGAACTCTCATCAGACCTTCAAAACCAAGATCGATCAGAAAACCAATAAAACCAATCAGGATTATGCCAGCGAATAGTTGTGGAGTGTTCAAATACCTCTGACTCACTGCTATCAAATGTCCAAGTCCCTCCTGTGAAGCAATAAGCTCAGCCACGACTAAAAAGATCCAGGCTCCGCTCATGTTGGTTCTCCAGACCACCAGGATATCGGGCATGGCAGCAGGAACGACAACTCTCCAAAACACATCCCAATGATTTGTTCCCAAGGTGAAGGCCACTTCCAGATATTCTTTTGGCACATTTCGCGTAGCGTCTGTCACCATCTGAACTATAAAAAAGAATATTCCCAGAAAGATCAACAATATTTTTGGTCTTTCACCTATACCAAACCAAAGGATTAGAAGACTGATAAAAACAGTAGGTGGTATATACCTAATGAAGGAGTTAGTAGGGATGATGATTGCATAAAAGCGCTTGAAACTACCAGCTAAAAGCCCGAGAAAAGTCCCCAAAATCGCGGCGAGAAAAAATCCAGCGAAAATCCGTCGGACACTGGCAAAGATGTCACCAAAGATACTCTTTTCAGTAATTAATTTCCCAAATTCAAGTATGACATCATGAGGATAGGGTAAAAAAGAGGTTTCTACCAATCCCCCATAAGAAAGAACCATCCACAAGCTTAATAACCAGGCAAAGCCACTTATGGCAAAAGCTCTAAATTCCATTGAGGATATTTCTTTCTGAAAATCAAAAATATTTCTCTTTTTCGATCTAATATCTCTAACGATTAAGTAAGCTAACCCAATTGGCAGGATTATAAATATAGCCAGAGATAGAGCTAAAAACATTGTGCGCATCATTTTGTTAAAACAGATTCAAGAAAATTCTCATCAATTACATTTCTTGAGGGGGTTACTGACTTAATTAACGCTGATTCTTGCCAAATTGATGATGCATCATCAAAGATTTCTACTACTCTAGAAGGCTCAGTTGTATCAAGTCCAAAATATTTCCTATTTCTCTCCAGATCCGCATACCTCAAGGCTCCCGTAATTGCAGTGAATTCTTCGAGTGGCATGTTAAATCCTTGCGCCATAATCTTAAATGATTCATCTTGGTTAGCTTTGAGGTAATCAAGACCCTTCAACCATCCTTTAACAAAAGTTTCAATGTCTGCGCGTCGCTCCAGCATGGCTTCATCCCTTGCCACTAAGATGCCAATGATTAGTCCCTCCGCCTCTCTTGTTGAAATCAAGAGATTGCCATTAGGTGTATTTGCTGCTTGACTTAAAAAAGGTTCCCAAGTCACTGCTGCATCAACATCTCCAGAGATAAAGGCTTCAGCTGCTTTTCCTGGATCGTCCACAGTTCGGGATGTAATGTCGTTAGCACTGACTCCTTCCTTTTGCAAAAGATCGAGAAGGAAGAAATGGGAAACGAACCCCTCAGTATAGGCAACCGTCTTGCCTTTAAGCTCACTTAATTTTGTTATCTCCTTTTTGACGACAATGCCATCACCACCGTAGGATTCATCAGTGACTAAAATAATCTTCCCTTCAAGTCCCAAAGCTGCTTCAAGAGCATAAGCATCAACGGTCGGACCTTGTATGTCAATATCCCCTGATTTAAATGCTGCACGTCTAGCACTTGTCTCATCAATGACGATGGGTTTAACCTCAAGCTCTCCAAAAAATCCCTTTTCTTGAGAAAGGAATACAACTCCGAGACCCGGCCAAGTTGGGATACCAATTTTCAAGGGTTCGGAAGCTGGTTTCCAGGGTGCAATTAAAATAGTCGGAATTAGAACGACCAGAAGTATTGAAATGGCTACTAATACTATATATTTTTTGCGCATTACGCGATCTTCCTTTGTAAATTGAACTAAGCCAAGGATTTGTACAAGTGAATTCTAAATAAATATCTCAAAATATCTCAATTTGTACGGTACCTATTCATGTTACAACCTCAAGGATACCAAGCTTTAATGCCTCCGAAATCATATTTGAGATTGCTTTTGAGACATTATGATTGTTCTCTTTTGCGTATCTATTAAGCAAAATTTTCTTCAAGCTTTTAACTGTTCTAGGTTCCTGAAGTAGAGTCAAAAGTGGTTTGTACTCCTCGCCTAGGACGCAGCCCTCTGGAAAATAATCCAGCGTCGCTGCAATCTCTCCATTCGAGATTACCTTCACAGCAGGATACCATTGGAAGTTTTTTTCTATCATCGTATCTTCGATTCTAACTCCTCTCGCGATACGCAAAATATCGGTATCCTGAATTTCGCGAAGCGTGAAATTAGTAGGCGGCTCGTTGTACAATTCACATAAATTTTTTATGCTATCCAGTACAGGTTCGTCTTGGGCGTAGTCCATCGCTTGATAGAGGATAGGTAACTCATGAGGGGAGAAGCCTGCCGAGTCTTTTAACACGATTTTTGACGCGATTTGTTGTAAAGCATGATTTCCAGAGAATCCGGCAGCAAGATAGACGAATGCTTTACGTGCATGAACGTTCCAAGCAGGATTGGCCATTTTCTTCTTTGCTTGCGAAAACCACGTTTCTTGGCAACGATGACCGCCATACCAAAAATAGGCCATGTGGAGAAAACTATCAAATAACCTATTGTAGGTTTGACAATAAAAATCCAGAAAACGCTGTGGGTCGGCTTGTTTTTGCTTGAGGATGCTATTCAAACAAATTGCGCCTATAAATCCTCCATGCATCGCCAGGAAACATCCCGAGGAAAGAATTGGGTCTATAAAGCAGGCTGCATCGCCAACGAGAAGGTAATTACTCCCAGCAAACGACTTCGCACGGTATGACCAGTCCTTTGTGACACGTACAGGGGAAATTAAACGTGCATTCTGGCACATCCCTTTCAACTGGGGAGAATCTAGAATGTATTGCTGTAGAAATGTTTCCTTCCCTTCAGCATGTATTCTGGAACTAGAATCTTTATCTACTACCACACCTATACTTGTAAGGTCATCATTGAGGGGAATGTGCCAGATCCATCCGTCATGGGTAGCGGAAATGAAGACATCACCCTCATTTGGTACATCTAATCGACCTGCTCCTTCAAAATATCCATATACAGCCATATTCTGTAGAGCTGGATTTTCTTGTTTACTTTGAAGTTTTTGAGCAATAATTGCGCTTTGTCCTGTGGCATCAACATAGTACCGGCCTTCAATTTCCTCCGATCCCCGATTTCTTGAATTTAGGGTTAAGCATTGAATCTTATCTTCATCAAAAACTAAATCTGTAACAGATGTCTCCTCTCGAACTTCTACACCATGACTTCGGCTGTTATCTAGGAGGATTTGGTCAAATCTACCGCGATCGACTTCCCAGGCATAGACGTTTTCATCTTGAGAGCCAAAATCAATCGACCAAGGTTGCTTATTTCGCCCCCATACATAGGTTGCGCCATATTTGCGGACAAAGCCAGCTGCCTCAATCTTTTCCAATGCGTCCATAGCTTGCAAGATGGGCACAATCCCAGGCAGAAGAGATTCGCCCACATAATGATATTATTTCGGCTGACTTGCTATCTGAATTATCTTGTATAATAGATTCAGAAATATTGTTTTTATTTGAATAATTTTCTGAATTCAAGTTTATTTATTTCATAAGATAAATTGATAAAATTGTACATTTTGGTTTCTCAAAAGTTTGATAAATTGTTGTAATTTCCTTAGCAGATCATTGATACCTCACCATCAAAGGGCTATATTTTTTTTAGTTATTTAATATCTACGCGATACTATTTTGTTGCCGCAAAATTTCCTCGAACAAAATCATTCTCGCCCAAGATGATGGAGATAATTGTTTTTCATTTGCAGCTTTTTCAAGACGTTTCTTAAAATCGCTGTCGATTCGGATACCTAATAAATGACTTTTAGGTTGTTTGGAAT
>JASJEI010000326.1 GCA_030064795.1 Pleurocapsa sp. MO_226.B13
TCTCAGGAGAGGGACGTTCCCATTCTCGCTGTCGTAGAGGAGGAAATTTGGCATGCTTTCGAGGAGCCTAGAACATCTCAGTTGCAATCTGGAGAAACCACGGAAGTATCCCGAAATTATTTAGAAGGCTATCGAGACGCGGTCAATCAGCTAATCGATAAATTGATAGTTACAGAACCAGCAGCCGTAGCCGCAGTAGCAGCTTTGGCTGAAACTGCTGCTACTTGGGGATTACGAGAAACCAGAGTCCTAGAATCGCCTTACAGTGGTTCTGGAATTCGAGTCGCAGTTCTTGATACAGGAATGGATCTAGAGCACCCTGATTTTGTAGGTCGAACAATTGTCAGCAAATCTTTTATTCGAGGAGTAGCTTCGGCACAAGATGGCAACGGTCATGGCACCCACTGCATCGGAACTGCCTGTGGATCTCTCACTCCTTCAATACTGCCGCGATATGGGATTGCCTATGAATCTGAGATTTATGTAGGAAAAGTGCTGGGTGATGGTGGTAGTGGTTCTTCTTTCGGAATTGTCGAGGGAATTGAATGGGCAATTGAGCAAAACTGCCCGGTGATTTCCATGTCTTTAGGAAGCAATGTACGCCGAGGTCAACGCTTCGAGCCTTTTTATGAAAGGGTAGGCGATCGCGCTTTAGATGCAGGGTCTCTAATTGTCGCGGCGGCTGGAAATTCGAGTAGACGACATTTGAGGATTATTAATCCTGTAGGTTCGCCTGCCAATTGTCCCTCTTTTATGGCAGTTGCTGCCCTTGATTCTCGAATGCAAATTGCTCGTTTTTCTGATGCAGGGATTAATCCAGATGGAGGAGAGGTTGATATCGCTGCAGCAGGGGTTGATGTGTACTCTAGTTATCCAATGCCAACTCGCTACGATCGTCTGAATGGTACAAGTATGGCAACTCCTCACGTAGCTGGAATTGCCGCTTTATACGCTCAAGCCACCGGAAGCCGCGGACAAGCTCTGTGGAATCTCTTAATCCGAAATGCTCGCCGTCTTACCTTACCTAGTCGGGATGTTGGTTCAGGGTTAGTGCAAGCTCCTAGAAGCTAGGGTAAAAATCTTAGAAAGAAAGACTGCCGCAATGCTCCTGGCAGTCTTTTCTTCCCGTATAGACAAGGGAGAAATTTATGTTGACAACAACAGAAACAACAGGGAGATGTTTAGTTCTCTTAGATAAAGACAACATTGATAACAGCATCAAACTCATTCGTCAAAACGTTGAACTGAGTGACTCCTGCCAGATAGCTAGTACAGCAACTACTCAAGCAGGAGCACTAGAGGAAGCTCAAGCTCGTCAAGCCGATATTATCATCCTTGATAAGCTGGGAATTGCTCTAGTAAATCAGGAGTTAGATCGTCAAAAAACTCACTCTTTAATCGCAACAAGTCAAGATAGCTCTACTCCAATTCTTGCTGTTAAACCCGAGCAGATATTTCAAGCAGAAGAACCGATAATTGCTATGCCACCTTCTTCACTGGGAAGCTCCTGTGAAGATTACTTAAAAGGATATCGAGATGGGGTAGTTACTCTAGTAGATCAACTTCTATCACAACAAATCCCATCTGCTGAAGCGACATTTGAGGCACCTAAATACTTATCCCAGTCCTCGCTAGTTGCTGCCAGTATATCCTTTGACGAGTCAGAAGCAACTTGGGGACTCCAGGTAACGGGAGTGGTTAATTCTCAATATAGCGGTCGAGGTATCAAAGTTGCCATTATTGACTCAGGGCTGGATTTCAACCACCCTGATTTTGTAGGGCGTTCCATTGTTAGCAAGTCTTTTATTCCTGGAGTAGCCAATGCGCAGGATGGTTCTGGTTCAGGAACTTACAATACTGGAATTGTCTGTGGCCCTCTCCGTCCTGAGATTCTGCCGCGATACGGAATTGCTTACGAGTCGGATATTTATATCGCCAAAGTACTTGGTGATAATGGTAGTGGCTCTACTTTCAGTATTGTGGAGGGGATTGAATGGGCAATTAGTCAGGGATGTTCTGTGATTGATTTACCGCTAGGTTCTCCTGTGAGGCGTGGTCAAAACTTCATGCCATTTTATGAAGCAATTGCCAGTCGAGCTTTACAAGAGGGGGTACTTATTATTTCTGCCGTTGGCAATGATAGTCAGCGACCCTTGAGGATAAATCCTGTCAATTCTCCTGCCAATTGCCCTTCAATCATGGCAGTGGGGGCTATTGATCCTCAATTAACTATTGCTCGGTTCTCTAATGCTGGCATTAATCCAGATGGAGGAAAAGTTGACCTAGTAGCTCCTGGAGTAGATGTTTATTCTACTCATCCTATGCCAAACAAATATACGAGACAAAGTGGGACAGCCCGAACAGCCTCTTTTGTTGCAGGAATTGCCGCACTCTATGCTGAGGCTTATCCAGAAGCCAGAGGAGAAGCTCTTTGGAGTCTTTTAACCCGTAATGCTCGCCGTCTTAACTTGCCAAGTCGGGATGTGGGCTTAGGTTTAGTTCAGGCTCCTTAGAGGCACGATAATATTATATCCTTGGGTTTCGAAGTAGACGCGGTTTAGTTATCATGTAAATAGAAAGTCTTGAAAGGTCAGGTTAACTTTATGTCTGATGTAAAGCGATATCTAGTGATGGTGGACAAACAAAACCGAGACAAATTGCCAGAAATGGCAGAACGACTACATTCAGTCGGATGTCAAGTTGAGCGGATGATGGATAAGTTAGGGATTGTTGCTGTTTCCGTCGAAGCTGACAAGATTAACGAACTCAATCAAGTTGAGGGCGTTGCTGATGTAACGTCAGGAGACGAAGAATTCCACGCTATATAGCAAGCGATCTTGGTAATTCATCAAGCGGTCTACTATAAGCAGTTTACCATATTGCTGAATTCTAATTTGGTATCACAATCGACCCCACGAACAACAAAGTTTCTGTCTGATTGTCTCTAACAACACAGAAAAAGGGACGGTCAACTACCATATTAAATATGTCTAATGGTAAACTCGTAATCCCTATATCAACAGAAGTCGCCGCCGCCGCTTCAGTACCTTCTTCGTTGACTTCTACAAATGTTCTATGTTTGACATTATTAATAGCAACCCGAACATTTGAGAGTTTTGGAGAAACTGCAAACATATTGGAAAAGTTAGCCCGTCCCCTGTCAAAAACGATCTCCATGCCCAGAGCTTTGAGGACATCATTTAGGATGATTTCATACTCTAGCTTAAAGCGGGGGAGACGAATCAAACCTTCTCTATTTTTAAACTGGCTTATCCACTGTCTCCAGTTTTTTACATCTAGATTTTGGTAGAAAGTTTCAAGGCTAACTCCTTCCTTAGGCAGGAAGATATACATACTTAGCCGCCCCTCCCCATAGGGCAAGCTGATGGCTTGAAATAAATTGCTTTCGTAGTATGGGTAGTTACCCCGCCTGGACATCATAGGGTGAGGCTTCTGAGTTCCATCCGGTAAGTTAAAGGGAAAATCTTTAGTATCTTCTTTCGCAAAGGGTGTTGTCCAGTTTCCCTTAAAGTAGATAGCATTGAGCAAAAACATTATTGCATCAGGAGAAACTCGCTCAATAATTTTGTCTATTTTTCCATTAGTATTCTGCTTAATCCAATTGTTGATAACAGAGGATGCACTAGGGTCATCGAAGTTCAGCGTCTTTACATTGGCTCTATAAGATTCCCTAATTCTCCTCCTAAGAAACACCATTGTTACTGGGGTTGAGCTACTAGTTCAAAACCCAAGGAGAGTGCCTTTAGTTCAAATGAGCTAAGAACCTCCAAGTATTACTCGAATGAGGATCATTGGTTTTTTACTTTGCCCACTTCTTATCTCGATTCAGAAATAACTGGTAATTTAAATATTTTATTGCAGTATAAGGACAACCCTCAGCAGTTCTATTTTCTAAAAATACCGTTTTCATTTTTTAGGGATAATAAGATTCGATGTTCGTACTAGTGGGGATAAATTTGATCTTCATTTATCTGCTAAGCAAGAAAACTGGCTAGTTTGTAAAAGAAGCAATGAAGTATGCTTTCGTGAATTTGAGCAATAAATGTTCTAACAAGACAATTTCAAGCATCTGCACCCTACATCACCATCATCATCATCAAATCTGTGGTACAAACTCCCAATATTTTCTACCACAAGCAAGTAACACCATACCAATGCTTTCAAGCACCTTGTGGTACAAACTCGACTCACGGTTCGCTTAAATCAAAAATACTTAAGAAAATAAAGACGCTCAAATCAATTAACAGCAACCATTTGAGAGATTGGAGTCAATCAGGAACTAACTGAGGAACAAGATAAATCGATTCAGGAATTTTCATGACTATTTAAAATCTGTCTTTGAAGAGAGTTCAAAGAACTTAATTCAATAGAGCCGTCAGGATAAAGATATAAAGTTAAATCAGAAAAAGCAGCTAACAACTGTTCGGTGGTGGGACGAGAAGTACTGCGTTTGGGATTCCCTGAATAAAGTCCGGGGAGAGATTGCTTTAATTGAGATAGTTGACGACGAACCACAAATTCGATCAAGGTAAATAAAGTCAGAGCGATCGTGAGTAGAAACATCAGTCCTCGAATACGCTCCTCATCTTGAAAATAGATGGGCAAAGCAGGAAGACGACCTCGTTTAAAACGATGAAACCCTCTTTCAGGCTGCCATTGCTCTCGAGCTTGAGTTAACAGCTTGCTCCAAAGTAAGACGTTCTGTGGTAGCGTTGGTAACGTATAATCTCCAGCCTGCAATCCTTTGTTGATGGCTAATAGTTGTCTCACAACGTTGATAAGTCAAGGAAAGAGTTGTTTGACGAACACGACGAAAAGGACGATTCTTACTACCTCGACCCGCACCTTCATAAACTTTCTGATAACTTATCTTCTTCTCAATCGAGGTTAGGATCTGCTCGCCGACTCGATAACGTTTCAAAATCTGCTCAACTTTGCGTTGTAGAACTATTTCATCTTGTGGTGGTTTTTGAGCCAGTTTCTCTAAAGCTAGTTCTGCTTTGCTCAGGCGAGCCGACAAACTTTTGAGTTGACGCTGTTGTAAAGCATAAGAACAGACGACTAACCATCTTTCTGACCAACGATACCATTGCTGGTTTTCTTGATTCGACCACAAACTACCCAAAGGCACTTCAAAACCCTCCCCAATAGGCTCTTCGGCATCTTCTTCTCTATTGAGATAAATTTTTTCCACTGGTGAAGGTGAATCAGCAATCCATTGAGATAATAGTTGGGCACGAGGCTTAACCATCGCGCTTCGGAAAACAGTAAATTCCTCCTTCATCATTTATCAGTAGATGGACAACTTTTTGAACCAAGTCGGGGCGACGATCTTTGCTGTAACCAAAATTGAGTAGGTTTTCTCCCTCGCTTTTGGGTTGATGATAGACGCGCTTTACTTGTGGTATCACTCCTGGCTTTGTCTGTTGGTAATTCATGAGCTCTGATTGTTTGTTGACCTAATTTGAGTGCGATGTTTTCTCCTACTTGTGGTTGAGATGAGCCGATGATACTCAATAAATCTGCTAACCTATCATCTGTAGCATCTTTTTCGACAATACTCCATCCTGTCGCCATTTCTAGAGTTTTCTGATGTTTTTCCACCCCTGGTTCTACTGCACACAATCGATGATCTGACTGGCTCACCACATAACTTAAAAAGAGAACTGATAGTTGACCATAGCTTAATCCTTTTCGATTTCCATGAGGTGATGGCAGTTCTTCGTCAATGATTGAGGCAATTTCCATTTGCTTTAACCAATGGATGATTAGAGGTAGATCATCTGCTCGTTCTGAAATTGTTCCTTTCAAAAATATTTGGCTCTCTATTCCTTGGACTTCAATAACAGCATATACTTTAGCTATTTTATTTCCCTAATCATTTTTGATTTAAGCGAACCGTGAGTATTAAAAAAAGACACAAAGCATGCGCCTTGCGCCTAATTTATATCGTTATTAGATTGATGTCCTCGAATATTACCTATTCATCCAGAAAATAAACTTTCTTATGACCCACTCCATCAATACGTTTGTTCCCATATTTAAACCCTAATTTATTTACGAGTACATTATGGATTTTTCCTCCAATAACCTTCTCTGCGCGTTGACTGGGGCGAGCGATCGCTTTGACTCTGAATACTTTATAACCTCCGCTAATGGACTACCGCTGTCAACATCGCGAGACTGGAAAAACAATTCATTCAAGTCCTATTCCCAACCATTCCTCAAATATTCATCTCAAAAGCAAGAATGGAAGAAAAGCAGAGAAAAATGAGCTTGCATCTATTTTTACGCTTGAAAAATCATTTTTTGTAACCGATATCTAAGATATACAGTATAAT
>JASJEI010000327.1 GCA_030064795.1 Pleurocapsa sp. MO_226.B13
GCAAGACTTTCAAATTTTAGTTACAAAAGTAAATAATGGCTCAAACCTTTATCCTGTAAGCATTGTAAAAATAAGGTGCGTTTGCCCTGTCATCTTGTCCGCCTGTTGATAAGGAACAACTGACTTTTACGGAAGGATCGTTTTTCAAAATAGCTGTAGTCTGAAGTGAGCCATTTTTCTCATCCAACTCTGCCGTTACTAAAACCTCTGTTCCTTTAGGATATGCTTTGTCAAGTGCCAACCACATATCCCCAATTCGCTCATCATCTCGCTTGCTGACATCATCGGGACTATAAAACTTAAAGTGAATTAAGCTTTGTCCATCTGCTTCTGTTCTGAAGGTATGAGTCGTTTTAACGGGAAGAATATCTCCTTGTTTGATAAGTTTGTGTCTGGGATCTTCAACTAATTCAATACAATAGTCGCGAGAAACCGTACCAACCTTTTCAACCAATCCAGCAGCTTGAATAGCAGCACCTTCAGCCACAGCGTACATCGGACGAGGATGAACTACTACTCTTTCTGCGCCAAAAGCTGCTTTAACTTTGCGCTGTACCAAAGGAATTTGTGATGAACCACCTACAAGCAAGACAACATCAATCATCTCCTCTGGATAATCAGAATACTTAATCGCATCCTGACAAACAGCAATAGAACGCTCTACCAAGGGGGAAATTATTTCCTCAAACTGTTCGCGGGTAATCTCTACATCAATAGATATAGCCATGCCTAAATCATCTATTAGAGGAGTAGAAGGCATAATTTTAGCTGTAGAATTACTACTCAATAAAATCTTGGCTTGTTCCACAGCCATTTTTAGATCGCCCAAGAAACGAACTCTCTGATAATGGGGCATCTTAGCAATTAAGCCATCAACATCATCCAAATCCTCTGCTTCTGCTACCTGTTGTTTAACAAAATCAATAATGCGATCGTCAATATCGTCTCCACCCAGCCATAAATCCCCTGCTTTGCCAGATTCAATAAACTGATTGCCAGCAGCAGTTACTATAGATGAGTCAAAAGTACCACCTCCAAAGTCATAAACCAGAATAGTTTTAACATCATCAGAATCTGGTTGAAAACCATAAGATCTTGCTGCTGCTGTGGGTTCTGGTAACAGTTCCGATCCTGCTAATCCTGCTCTAGTAGCTGCTATTTGAGTAGCGTGTCTTTGTTTATCGTTAAAATAGGCAGGAATAGTAATAACTGCTTTAGTAATTGTTTCTCTTTGCCCTTGCTGTTCTTGATAAGTTTGAGCATTCTGAACTACTTTTTTCAGAATTTCAGCACTAACATCTTCAGGCTCATATTCTTTCCCATCTAACCATACGGCAAGGCTATTTTCTGTTCCTTTTGATGACTTAGAAATTTTATAGGCAAAGCGATCCAATTGCTGTTGAACTACAGAATCGCCAAAACCTCTACCGATTAGACGTTTGATTGAAATGATGACATTTTCAGGATCGGCTTTGAGCTTTTGATATGCATCATTTCCTACGATAATTCGATTGTTTTCCAATGCGATCGCAGAACGAGTAAGAGTGCGATCTGGTGCAGGATTATCTGGTGCAGTTACCACTTCTGTATTAGCAAATTTGAAAGCAGCAACAGAATTGGTCGTTCCTAAATCAATTCCAACTATATTTCCCATGTAATATTTCCTTTCTATAAAAATTTTTGCCTTAAATTAAAAATCTTTAAAGCAACTTCATATTTTTATAGTTCCCAAATATTACTTTTTCTCATCAAAATCGGCAATATGGCAGCAAATGTAAGCTAATTAACCCTAAATTACTAATTAATGCTTGTATATGTATCGAGGAAAAAAGTCTAATCGATTGACTATATAGCCTTTCTCAAATAGGTCTAGATATATTGTCAGAGCGATCGCCATAATCAATAATGTTCAAACCTAACTCTCAAGTTTAAGATGCAATTACTCTCATGTCTTTTCTGCTTTGCGTCTCTTTAGCTTGCTATAATAACAACATAATTTACTTAACTTTACAATTAAAGAGTTTCAACTCGATATATGAAATGCATCATTAATCGTCGCGCTCAGTTTTCCGCGAGTCATCGCTACTGGCTGCCAGAATTAGAGGAAGCAGAAAACCAACGCCTCTTTGGTGCTTGTAGTCGTTTTCCAGGACACGGACACAATTATGTTTTGTACGTCTCTTTAGAAGGCGATCTCGACGAGTATGGCATGGTAGAAAACTTGTCTGTAGTTAAACAGGTAATTAAACGAGAAGTTACTAGCCAACTAAATTATTCCCATCTTAACGATGCTTGGTCGGAAGAATTTAAGCAAACTTTACCGACTACAGAAAATATTGCTAGGGTGATTTGGCACAAACTTGCACCTTATTTACCTCTGGTTAATATTCAATTATTTGAACATCCCGAACTTTGGGCAGATTATCAAGGAAACAACATGGAAGCGACTTTAACCGTTAAAACCCACTTTAGTGCTGCTCATCGTTTGGCACTACCTAACCTCAGCTTTGAAGAAAATCAAGAAATTTATGGCAAATGCGCTCGTCCCAACGGTCACGGACACAATTATCATTTAGAAGTTACCGTAGCGGGTGAAATCGATAAACGCACGGGAATGATAGTAGATTTAGGTGCGCTACAAAATGTAATTGATGAATATGTCGTTGAACCTTTCGACCACACTTTCTTGAATAAAGATATCCCTTATTTTGCCGAGGTTGTACCGACTGCGGAGAATATTGCGGTGCGAATTGCGGATTTATTGCGATCGCCGATAAAAGAATTGGGCGCAGAATTAGACAAGATCAGATTAATTGAAAGCCCCAATAATTCCTGCGAAATCAACTGTCGCGTAGCTAATTCAAATACCGAGTCTAAGTCATTTTCCAGATCGGTATTGGCTTCCAACTAATAGCTTTGAGAAATTAGTTCTTGCGGTAGATTAAATCTCAAATTGATAAGGATATCTTATTTTAAGTAATAAGGTATCCTTTTTGATTTAAATTCAAAGTGCTAACAATAGCTAAATTATTTTAAGTTTAATATCAAGCGAAAATTAAAATCAATTTAGTAAGTTGGGTCAATTGAAGGCAAATAAAGTTCATAATCTGCTTAAAAGCGGAAATATATATCATTAATGCTCATAAACTATCTCAAATCTCCGATTATACTGTGAGAAGATATTCAGGACTGTTATCAGTTGCTCTAGTAATTAGATCGACTAATTAGTTCAACATCAAAAAGTGTTTGATACTATGAGCAAAAGTTATAGTCGTCATAGTAAATCACCAACTAACAGTACACTAATATTCATTTAAACCATAGGAGAGCATAAAATATGGAAGCTAATACTCCAGAAGTCACTGAAACTCAGGCAACTACAACAAGTATAAGTAGCGAATCTCCAGGAACAATTACCGCTACTACGCCAAAACCTTCCCCAGCCGATACCCAAGTTCAAGAGTATTTGAATATTGGTACTAATTTTTTGAGTAAGCTTTTTGACTATCTCAAAGAGTTTGTCGATCAAAATCAAAAATTGTTGGTCAATTTATTGCTCATCTTTTTAGGCATAATTGCAGTCAAGATAACTTTAGCTGTTGTAGCAGCTATTAACGATATTCCTTTGCTTGCGCCGATGTTTGAATTAGTAGGCTTGGGTTACACGGTTTGGTTTGTTTACCGTTATCTTCTGACAAAATCTTCTCGCCAAGAATTAGTACAAGAGTTTGAATCTCTTAGAACTCAAGTTGTGGGCAAAGAATAAAGAATAATGTAAGGCTTTGCTTGCATAGACTTTCATTTTCAATTTAACTTGAAGATTCCCCAGAAGTTCCTAGTCTGGGGATTTTTATTTGTCCAACAGCCTTAATTGGTGGTTAATTCTGCTTTGAACTGCCTGCAATTCTCTCAGATTAGTAAATTCAGCAGTATCAAAACAAGCTTGAATTTTTCTGAGGGTTTTTTCTAGCTGTTTTGCTAAGTATAAAGCCTGTTCGCTAACTTTATCCATCTGTTGTTGTTCGTAGACTTGTAAATTCTTGCCCCTCAAAATTTTGACCAGTAATATTTGCTTCTGATTTTGGGAGGTAAATTCGATACGGAGTAAAATTCTCTCTTGCTCGTAAAATCTTTCTAAAACGACTTTTTTGGGATGATTGGACAGATCCAAAGGAATTCTTGCCATCCGCTTGATCTCGTCGATTAGAGAGCAAAAAATCGGTAAAGGAACTTGTTCGAGATAAGATTGGGGTAGTTGAGCTTTATTGGCAACAATGCTGCCGTAACTACTATAGCGAGTTAAGTCGATCGCTTCAGTGTGATATTTAAAGGCTTGCTCTAACAATTTTTGCCAAGATAACTGCGGAGTTAATTGGGAGAGAAAATCTTCTGTTTCCAGTTCATCTTCATCAAGAGCTTGGAGAGAATTATTTATCTCTATTGTCGAGTCTAAGCTGATGGTTCGATCGCGTTCGATTTTTGATTGATGTTGAGCGTTGGTTTGAGCTAATAGTTGAGCGGGATCGTTAGCAATAATCGTTGGCTTGTCGTCTAAATTATTCTTGGCTTGCTGGTGTGAAAATTCGGCGGGAATTTCATAAACAGTTGCTGTTGGATCTGCTGCTTTTGAAACTTGGGAAGGCGAGTTGGGAGATAAATCTAGATCTTTGAGAAAATCCAAGTCTGGGGGCAATCCTTCTAAACCTTTGGGAGTCTCGGTTTTTGGCTCGGAGTCGGTGACTTCAGCTTGAGAAATAATGGTTGGAGTTGAATCTGCTAATCTCTTTCTAGAAAAATCATTAGTTACAGAAGCTCGATTGGGATCGAAGCTGGCTTCAATAACAGTCGCATCAATAACGGTTTGATTTCGATCTTTAGTCCGATCTTGCTTTGAAGCTTGCTGGTGATTTTGAGGATAACTAGCAAGTAAAATCTCCAGAGTTTGATCGTCAATTAACTCGAGCTTCAAATTGTAATTAAAGACTTTGGCGATCGAGTTAATAAATTTTAATGATTCTGGGTTATCTGGATTTAACATCCCCAGGGTCAAATTACCATCTTCTAGGTTTAGAGGCAAAATTTGGTAATGCCGACAGGAATCTACAGGAAAAATTGAATCAATTAGCTCGAAGATTTTTTTGCTATTAGCAAGGCAATCAGCGAACATCGCTGTTGGAAGATCTTTATTGAAGTGAGAGCTATTATTGAATTGAGACATTGTGCCTGTTGATAACAATAAATATTTTAAAAATTAACTAAGAGCTTACTGTTATTAAATATCTAGTTATTAGTTACTAGTTATTTGCCCTGCTTTCGGTCTGATTAAGACTTTTTGAGCGTCGGTTAGAAGCTAATGTAACTAAAGGCGATCGCGGTTTGCTTAGAGCTTATGTCGATCGGCAAGTTTTAGTTGTATTGCTAGTACCAACAATCTTAAATTACCCAAATTAGCTGACAAGATTAGCAAAATATTTGGCTCTTCCGATTTGGTCATGCCAAACTGTTAGAAACTAGTACTTAAAAGTCTTGCTGTGCAAGACTTGTGGTTTTTAATAGTTTGATATTGTATATTTTTCTCCAAATCCCTTTAAAGGTAAGCCTTTTACCAAAATTCAGCATGGTAAGTTCGGTAGAGCCTTTCTTTTTTGGTTCATCATCATAACCAACATCCAATAAGGCTTGAGTCAAAGTATCAATATTACGTTGTATTTCATCAATTTGAGCGCGTCTTACTACCTGCATAACTGCGGTAATATGAGCTTCACTACCAGCTTTTCCTAAATGCTTATACCTACTCAAAGCTGATTCATTCTGGGCTTTAGGAAAAGTAGGCTTTTGTGCTTGAAGTTTATAATACCAGTAAATTTTCTGCTGCTGTCGTACCTGATAACGAGAAACTACACAACCGTTTGGAGCAACTTGACCAGTCGCTTTGATCGTCTCTTTTTGTTTCTCCAGGGCAGCGATTGCTGTGGTAATTCGGTCAATACGTTCTAATTTATCTTGTGATGAGGGATTTTTATTCATCGACAAAAAACTGAGGAGAAATGTTAGTAAAATCAGAAAGTACTTCGCGTAAATAATTCGCGAAAGATAACAATAGTCTAACAAACAATAATAATTGTCCGATGGATTAGTAGGAGTAGCAAAAAATCATGGTTCTGCATCCTCAATCGATTAAACTCATCCCACCCCTGACTAGAGAAATAGCACAACAAGTTTTTCCCCAGGGAAATCCTTACATGAGCTTAAGAGATGAATTGGGAATATTTTATAGTGACTCCGATTTTGCTGAACTTTATTCAGTAGAAGGGAAACCAGCACTACACCCTGAGAGTTTAGC
>JASJEI010000061.1 GCA_030064795.1 Pleurocapsa sp. MO_226.B13
TATTCAAATGGATAAGTTTTAGCCAGAGGTTATTGCCCGCCGACCGCCCCAATTGTGAGGGGTAAGCGTGTCAAAGTCCCCAAATTCGTAGGGGCGGTCGGCGAAGGCTGACCAACTTTGACCAGGTTTTCTCTCGGGGTAGGAATCCCTCAGGGGAAATGGTTCCCCATACTAAACAACCAGTTCAGGTCGCACACAGCCCAGGTAAACCAGAAAAGCTGGCTCAGAATCGGTGGCATTGCCCCAATTATGGCGATCGCCTTTGGTGGCTTCGCAGATAGCGACATTTTCGCAAAGTCGAGTTACTTCAAAACTTCCGTGAGGTGAGACTTTTAGTTTTTGATTTAACATGATAATGATCTGATTATTTTGGGTCTTAATCGAGGTGTGATACTTTGGTCGGTTTCTAACCTCGATTAATGTAATTATAGCGCGTCGTCATGCTGTAATCAATAGTTTCAACAAAACTTTATAGTATGTCGTCATGTTAGAATAAACCAGTAAATAGGAAATTAAGAATTATGCCAGGAACTAAATCTAGCGGAAGACCTGGGGGAAATCCAGATTTAGAAGAATATCAGTTCGAGCAAAAATATGACTGGGATGAGCCATGTACTGCAAAGATGACTTTAAGGCTTCCTCCATCACTTTATGAAGAGGTAAAAAAACTTCCCAACTGGCAAGAAAGAGTTAGAAAAGCGATCGCCAAAGAACTAGAACAAGCAAAGACTGACGCGAGTTGAGGAGAGGTGGGGGTTTATCTCCCGCCCGACGAACGAGCAAAGAGAACAACCGACAAAGAAACTAAAACAAGGACAACTGCGCAGAAACGGGGGCAGGAACACCAAGCCACCAACAGCCACCAGGAACGGCAGACAAAGACCAGGAAACCCCAGCCCACACGGGAGGACGAGAACCAGCAGGAAGCCAAAGCAACACCCGCCGACCGCGACCAAGGGCAAAGGCAGCAGAGCCGAAAGACCCCGACCCCCGACCAGCAAAGAAACGGGACGGAGCAACCCCAGCAGGACAACCGCCAACGGGAACGACAACCAGCAAACCGCGAGAACCAGCAGCCACAGACAACACGCAGCGAGAAGAACGACGGGCAAAAGCGGAACGACCAGAACCAAACCGACCAGAGGCGACGGAGAACACCAAAAGGGACGGAGAAGACCCGAAGAAGGAGCGAACAGCCGAGTCAACGCCCCTCGCGCAACCAACTGAAACACGAACCCCAGAAGGAACCAGAGGCAAAAGCGCAGACAAAGCAGCCGAAGCAGCAGCCGACGGGGAACGAGAACCCGAAAAACCAACGGACACCACACCAGCAAACACGGAAGACGAAGCGAGAACCGACACGGAAAAATCTTTAAATAAACAACTACAATTATATCACAAAATCGTGGCAAAAACCACCCCAAACCCAGGCAGGACAAGGAACACAGCACAAACAGACAACCGCCGAAAAAGAGCGAACACCCTCTCTCTTCTCTCCACCTCTCCCAAAAAAAACTAACCGAGCGCAGCGAGACAGCTTAATGTAACCAGCGAACGTAGCACCCAAGAGTGCGATAAAAGCACGGCCATCAAGCGAACGATGGGAGCGATGAGGAGCTGGCGATCGCTTAATTTGGAAAACAGATTACATAGCTGGCGACGATGAGCGACCCAAATAAACAAAAGGGGCTACCACTAAAAAGAAATAAAAGATAGCCCCAACCACCTGTGAGCGACTGGCTGTGCTATACTCTCACATTCGTTGCGGAGTGAGCGAAATAACCGAGCGATTAGCGAGACGGACTGAGTGTAAGGCGTTTGGGATTTATCGAGATGTAGCTGTAGGGTTAGGGCGATCGCAATATGCAGATATCTCTTTAAGACATATTCAAGAGATATCAGGGCATAACGATATGGGGACTTTGCAGAGATATCTAGAAGTGTCTCTAGAGCAGAAGAGAAAAGCTGTATCGGTGATTGGTTGGTAGTTTCAAAATTATTAAGAGATTTACACCAGATTAACGTTCTAAACTTCTAACTATAACCTCAAGTTTTGAGCAGAAAATGACTAACCTAGTTACCACTATTCAATCTTTTGTCTATGCTTTCATCTTGGCTCAGTCTTCATCTGCATCAAAACCTGACAAACTACCTTCACCGCCAATTCCTCCATTTCTTCAAGAATTTTTTAGTAATAATCCTTTTTTTGCCTGGGTATTTTGGTTATTTACTGCTCTTGCCATAGGAGTTGCAGCAGTTGCTGCTTTAACAGGAAATCTCCAGAAGATAATTGATTTCTGTCAGACAAATTTACTCCGAAAACAAGCTGAAGTATCTGAAAAAGAGCTGCTTAAATTCAGAAAGCAACTATTAGAGAGACTTAAAAGTGATATCTCGATTCGGATAGCAGATTCTTTACACAATCTGATCAAAATAGATTTGCAGAGGGAAGAACAGCGTCAGCAAGTTGGCAGAAGAAGTGAGGATTTAGTTCCTGAAGACCCAGAAAATAGTAATCTAATCAACCGAGTAGTTCAGCTCATTCATAGAGACGATTGTCAAACTACTCAACTAAGACCAACCCAAAAGATTACCCAAAAGATTATTGAGTTCTTCTATGACCATGATATTCAGAGAAAATTATTAATCTTAGGAGAACCAGGGGCAGGAAAAACAACTGAACTTCTTAGCTTGACTCAAGATTTGGTTAAAAGAGTGATCGCCGATGAAAATGCTCCAATACCAATTATTTTTGAACTAAGCACCTGGAAGCACGATCGACCAATTGGTGATTGGTTAATAGAACAATTATCTGACATTTATAAAGGATTACCTAAAGCAGTTGCAGAACATTTGATAAATAATCAGCAGATTATTCCCTTACTTGATGGTTTAGACGAATTAGGATTAGAAGGTGAGAAGAAATGTATTGTTGCCATCAATGAATTTTTAGAAGACAGTAGCTTTCAACCTGGATTAGTAGTGTGCTGTCGGCGGGAAGAATACGAACAAGCTCAAACCAAACTTAATCAATTGAAGGGGGCTATTTATCTAAGTCCCTTATCAGACAATCAGATTCAGCAATACCTAAAAAGATTAAATCGTTCAAGTATTTGGAATGAAACGATAGTCAATGAGCCTAGTTTGTTGAAATTATGCCGTGTACCATTATTTTTAACTATGTTAGTAGTTGCTTACCAGGGAAGAGCAATTAAAAACGAGTCGGAACTATTTGAAGCTTACATCGAAAAGCAACTTAATAATCCTGATAGTCAAGGCACATATCCACCTAGGAAAAGCCCTAGTCAAAAACAAACTATGCATTATCTAGTTTGGCTGGCAAGAAAACTTGAAGCTGAAAGAGAAACTGAATTTTTAATTGAAGAAATGCAGCCTACGTGGCTTGAGTCAACTAAACAAAAAATTGCTTACAGGCTAGTTGTCGGGCTGATTGTCGGGCTGATGTTCTGGCTGGGTGTTGGGCTAATTTACGGGCTGATTTACATGATTTACGGGCTAAGTGACTGGCTGATTCACGGGCTGAGGGTCGGGCTGATTGGGGGGCTGATGGTCTGGTTGATTGCCGAGCTGATTTTAAATCGAAATAGATTCAAACTTATTCCTATCAAATCAACTGAAAAAATTAGCTGGTCTTTTAGAAAATTTAGAAAAGTTTATCGTAATGTTCTGATTTTGTGCTTTATATTCGGGCTGATTGTCGGAGTGAGTAGCGGTGCGATTGAGGGGCTGATGATCTGGTTGATTATAGGTCTGATTGTCGGTCTGATTGTTGGTCTGATTGTTGGTCTGATTGCTGGTTTTAGCGGTTCAGAAATAGAAAATAAAAACTTCCCCAATCAAGGAATTTGGAATTCTTGGAAAAATGGGCTGGTGTTCGGGCTGGTGTTCGGGCTGATTGTCGGGCTGATGTTAGAGTTAGGGCTGATGTTCTGGTTAGGGCTGATGTTAGAGTTAGGGCTGATTGAGGAGCCGAAGGCACAGCTGTTAAGGCTGATTGGCGGGCTGATGTTCTGGCTGGGTGTTGGGCTAATTTACGGGCTATTTTTCGGGCTTAACAGTGTCATTCAGCATTTTGCTTTACGTCTCATTCTTTGCCGAAATGATTATATTCCTTGGAACTATGCTAAATTCCTCGATCATGCAGCCAAGCATAAATTTATTCAACGAGTAGGTGGTCGCTATCGATTTATGCACGACTTGTTAAGAAAACACTTTGCTCATATGTCATTAAGATAGTAATTCCACCTAATACAGATTTCGTAGAATGAGCTTAAGCAGTAGATATTTAAAATAATATCTGGCTGGCGATCGCTTTAATCTAGGGGTCGATTTCCGCTTGGGAACGTAGCTCAATTAGGTAGAGCAAGTGACTCTTAATCGCTTGGTTGTGGGTTCGATTCCCACCGTTCTCATGCTTCTGTTAATGCCAGTCTTTTAAGGAGACTGGTTTTTTGTGGTGATGCGATCGCCAAAAAAAGCGGTCAGACCCCGCGTCGCCGTCAGGCGCAAGGGAATGCTGACCAAGAAAGGGGGACGAACCCCCAACGAAGAAACTAGCGCACGACAGGGACAGAGACGAACCAGACAGACCCCGACACCGAGCAAACGCCAGGACGAACCCACACCACAACACCGACCAAACGAGAGACAAGGAAGGCAAAGGCAGCAGCACGACCACGGGAAGCAAAACCGCACCAGACGACAGAGCCAGAAAAAGAACGCACAGAAGAACGCAGCAGCCAGGAACAACAGCCACGAGCCAAAGCCAAACCAACGACACGACGGAAAGGAACAGAAACGCGACGAACAGACGAACGAGAACGAACAGAAAAAGAAAAACGCACGAGAGGAAACCCCCAAAAAGAAACGACAAAGGGGAGAAAGAGCGAGCAACAGAAACCACCCACGAGACAACTAGAACCAAACCCCCGAACGACGCAGACGAGCCACACGAGAAGACCGAGCAGCACCAGCCAACGGACGACCCGAACGAGAACGCAGCAGACAACAGGAAGAAGGCACAACCGCCGAACGAACCGCCAAAGAACAGGAAGCACCAACCCACCAAGGAGCAGGAGCAGGAGCAGGAGGAACGGAAGACGAACCAAACAAACGAGAACAGAAAACCAACCAGAGAACGAAAAGAACGAAAGCGAACACGAGAAAAAACCCCCAAAAGAGAGAAACAACGGCATCTCAAAAGCGGGGGCTACCGCGAAGGCATAGGGCAAGGCGGGCAAATAAAAAATGCGAAGCACCACAAAAAATAGCCCGACTCCGCTCGTGTAACCCTTGCCGAGCGTTACGGGGTCTGGGGTGTCCCCAGATAACAAACCGCGAAGCGCGACTACCCTTGCCCCCGCTATACTTAAATGGCTGTGTGATATACGCTACAGACCGAAAGTGGGGGAAGCAAAGCGACCGAACCCGCCTTGGGGACGAAAGGGGGAAAGCAATAAAACCGCGAAGCGACCACTAATTATTAAAGCGATCGCACTAATAGAGAAAAAGCTTAATTCTTACTTGTCTTGCCAAATACCCAATTTACCTTCTTTGGCTATTGTAGAGAGCCCTGGCTAAATGTTCGGGTTCTCTACATTGATTCGCTTGTTTGATATTCCTACGTGCCATTCCCCTTTCAATTAGCCAAGTATTAAGGTGTATTTCCTGTCCTGTTAATTCATTGGGAGTGTTAGATACGTGCTTTACTAGTTCCACATCGGATCCTGGCGATCGTGATCCCCAGGCTTCATAGCTATTTCCTACTCTTTCTAGTTCTACGTAAGGTGGAAATTTTCATGCACGAACGCTCGATACATCTTCCTTTTTGGCTTGGTCTAATATGAAAAAATAATATTGTCAAAGACATACTGCCGCGACTGCTTCATCTGACGGAGAACATCTAGCGTCTGTGTTAGCAGCTCTGGGTTGTTACAGGCTATATAGTCCACCTGCTGAGAAGACTCCATGCTCACTTCATCGAGAGAATTCCCTGACAAATCGCAGAGAATTCCTCCAGCATATTTGAGAATCGGGTAAGCCAAGAGGTTAAAATTGTCCGAACCTTTCCTGGCTTCTATCATCAAATCAGCAGCATTTCTGGCAATTTCACAAATTTCCATACCAGCATTGTCGATAGCGCGGAGATCTCGGCACAGCAGAAAGATGGGAAAGCTGCCTTCAAGTTGGTTTTTGGCCAGGGAATACCCCGGTCTAAGATAGGCTGTGGCTTCCGACAAACGCGCCTTACCGACTGAGTGGATGCAGACTTCCTTTTGGGTGAGCTGGCTAAAAAAGTAGGAGGCACCCGACTGGGTGTAATAGATATCCCCAGAGCGAAATCCCTCTACATAGGCATAACTTAAGTCTTTCAGTTTGATGCCTTTTGTCTTTTCTGAGATGGCGATGGCAATGCAAGGATCTCCCACCCCCCGTTCCCAATTAAGAGAGCCATCTATCGGGTCAATGAAAATGGAAAAGTCGGCGACATCTTTGTGTTCAACTGGTTCGGACTCTAGGTAAACATTGCATTGATAGTCCTTCAAAACCGACAAGATGACACTCGTCGCCATGGAGTCGATTTGATGAGTAGACTTTAAGTCACTGCTCTTAGCTAGGGTTTCTCCCACCCAACCAGTTTTGGATAGGTTTTGCACCAGGGAGTTTTTCACTTTCTGGCTGATAGTTCTGCAAAGGCAATTGTAGTTCATACACTCATTCCGTGCTTTGAAAGATTCCTTTCGGTCGTCATTGAACCATCATAAAACGCTCGCGCATACTGGTAGCATTTCCTCTAAAATTAGAAGTTCCTGGCATGTCAGCCAAAGATTTAGACATTCAAGTAATGGCTGATAGAGTAGCTATTTCTGGCGAACGTAAATCTGAAATTCAAGAAAAAACTCGCTCTGAATTTAGATACGGTTTTCTTCGCGCATAGTAATCCCTCTACCCGCACGCATTCAAAATACCTTAGTTACCGCCGATTATAAAGACGGTATCTTAAACCTAACTCTACCCAAGTCTGAAGAAGAAAAAAACAAAGTAGTCAAAGTAAATCTTTTAGACGAAGCTGCTGAATAGTTTGACGAGGATAACGAATAAGCGTCATATAGATTAATAGTTTGACCCAGTTGCGAACTTACGTTGACTGGGTTTTTTGTTAAGGATCGCGATCGCGAATTGACCAAAACTAATTAGTTTGGTTGGGGAATTAGGGTGATCGCCCATTCTTACAAAATGAGAGATTAAAAAGGTAAATTAGTAGGAGTGAGTAGCGCATTCGTCCTTATTTCTTTTTTTCTCCCATGTTTTCTTTCTCCCCTAGCAATGGCAAACACTCTATCGAACATTAAAGGCATTCTCTTCGACATTAATGGAGTATTTCATGTAGATCATCAACCTATTGATGGGGCAGTTGAAACCATCAAAAAGATTCAAGCCAAATTGCCCTGTCGGTTCGTTACCAATACAACCACTCAATCCCGCTCAACCTTTCATCAAAGTCTGGTTGACATGGGATTCCCAATATCCAAATCGGAAATAATCAGCGCACCCTACGCAGCAGTACTGTATTTGAGACAATTGAATGCTTCCTCTTGTCATTTATTGCTGTCTGAGGATGTAAAAAGCGATTTTGCCGAATTTTCTCAATCTGACACGAAACCAGATGTAGTTGTCATCGGTGATCTAGGCGATCGCTGGGACTACTTCATTATGAATAAGGTCTTTAAGATGTTAATTAATGGAGCCGAGCTAATTGCCCTGCACAAAGGAAAATACTGGCAGGCTGAAGGAGATTTACAGTTAAATATCGGAGCTTTTGTCGCTGGTTTGGAGTACGCTAGTGGAAAAGCTGCCACTGTAGTTGGTAAACCTTCCTCCTCTTTTTTTCAGTTAGCGTTAGCCGAATTAGAACTACCAGCAGAGAATGTGGTTATGGTAGGAGACGACATCGATTCCGATGTAGGAGGAGCTAAAAGAGAAGGGATAAGGGGAATCTTAGTCAAAACAGGTAAATATCGCCAAGAATTAGTCGAGCGTTCTGATGTAGAACCAGATCTAGTGTTGTCATCGGTGGCAGATCTAGAACAAATTCTGGATTAACTGATGCTTGTTAAATATGTAGAAATAGGAGTTAGACTGCGACAGCACCGTATACTTGAGGTTGAGTTGTTTGACAAAGATACAAAGGATGACGGGGAAAAACTTTTTTAGTGATGCCAAAACAGTAAAGATAGTTATAACTTTTTAATAACTAAAGAATATACTTATTCTGTTGTGATATGACCCTTCATACCTATCCGAAGCTGACTGATGCCAAACAAGATACGGAGTTAATTAGGTTATGGATATCTCAAAAGTCTGTGACTACCCAAAAGACATATATCACTATCAGTAGGCAGTTTCTCACCTTCACGGGTAAGGAGTTAGATGAGGTGAAGCTGGAAGATATTTTATTGTGGCTAGAATCGTTTCAGCTTCGCGGTAAGAGTCAGAACACGATTAATAATAAGCTAGCAGCCATCAAGTCTCTATTTAGCTTTGGGGTAAAAACTGGTTATTTATCCGCCAATCCCGCCTCGATGATTAAGACAACCAAAGCCAAAGATGCTCTCAATGAAAGGATTTTACAAGCTAAGGAGGTTAAGCAATTGATCGGTGAAGCTTCAACAGAACGCGATCGCCTGATTTTGATTCTTTTATATATCCTGGGTTTGAGAATATCTGAATTAGTAGGTTTGAATTGGTCTGATTTTCAGCCAACAGATGAGGCGATCGCTGTAACTATTTTTGGCAAGGGTCATAAAACTAGAACCCTGTTGATAACTCATCAGTTATGGTCAGAATTAAAGCAGCTGACCAGGAGTGAGAAGACAGAAGCGGTGTTTTTGTCTCGGTTTGGCAATCGCTTAGACCGTCACGCGATCCATCGGTTAATTAAGAAAGCAGTAGAAAAAGCAGGGATTAATCCCCACACTTCCGCTCACTGGTTGCGTCATGCCCACGCTTGCCACAGTTTAAATAATGGTGCGGGGATAGATTTGTTGATGAAGTCTCTGGGTCATAGTTCCCTGGCGGTAACGTCGAGATATTTGCACGTTCAACCAAGTGAGTGTACCAGTAAATTTATTGATTTGGATTAGTGCAGGTTAAGAATTGTGGTTGATAGAGGTTGGTGTAGTGCGATCGCTTCTAAATTAATTAATATAAGCTCTCAAATTAAAGGATATATAAATGTGACTGGCGATCGCAATATCAACAGGGGTGAAGGTAGCAACTACAACGAAAAGATTGAAGGTGACTACTACGAACAAAAAGGCAACTATGGCATTGGTCATATGAGCGGTGGCGAGATTAAAGGTAATGCCAAAGTCGCTGGAGTGATTAATGAAGTGCAACCCAAGAATCTTGCAGAGGTAGCAGCCAATCTTGAGGATTTACTCAATTATTTTGAAGTGAATAATCCGACCATTACTGATGCACAAGAAGTGGTGAAAACCTTTACTGAGCGTCAACCAGAGCTTATGGATGCCGAAATAATTGAAGAAGCGATTCAAGCTACTCCTACTTTGAAACAACGTTTGATGGCAGCAGGTGAGGCTGCCTGTGTGGAAACGGTAAAAATGTTCCTTCCACCCGTCGGTGTTGCCATTGAAACAGTTAAGGCTTGGAATAATCCAGAATAATACCCCCTTTCCGCCATGACTGATAACCCTATAACTGAAATTGAAACCGCATACTGTTCCTTCAAAAGTTCGATCGCCCGCTCCAAACTACAATAACTAAACTTAATCCTGCTCCCCACTTACTGAGCCGTAGCCATCCGATTGAGGAAGAATGCTAGGAATTGCCATGAAGGTCAGCATAATTATATTTGCTACCCAAAACAGCAAAACTAAGCACAATAAAGCAAGCCAAGGCTGAGAATAGGTTATTAAGTGTAACCCCGACCATAATTGCCAAATCCTAAATCCCGTGTAAAGCGTTCCAACAATCACAAAAACACTTTTACAGAAAATACGGCTCAAACTTATTTCACTGGCTAACTGAACGACAACAGCAAACAAATAGCAACTAAAAAAGACTCGCAGAACCGATCTATCCCAAAAAACAATCATCATAACTACGGGAAGAATTACCCCAAGTAACAAAGCAACATTGACCCAAACCTTTATAAACTCCCATTGAGCATCGTTAAAAGCCATTACTGACCTGAATGGTAATTTTTCTTTTTTGACCAACCAACCATAACTTACGCTCAAGAGAGTAGCGAGCGCACAGAAAGAAAAGACGGTAACCCAATTATTAGGATTCATTGAATGATTATTTAATATTTGAAGCTCTTACTATCTTTATTTCTACCGTATCTACTGCATACTGTTCCTTTAATAAAGCGATCGCATCATCAATCAGACAGTACGAAAGCTTTAATGTAGTACCGCTAATTAAAGCTGTAGCATAGTTGTTTTTTGTAAAAGGAATCTGGAGATCTTCAGTCAAATCTACCGTTAATTCTCCGCTTATATATATCTTTGAAGCGACATATGTGTTTTGAAGATTTAATAGTTGAGCGCTCGCGCTCTGATCTCCCCAACATTAACTCTCTGACCTTCTTCTACCTTCAAGTCTGAGAGTTGGCTTAATACTAGGGTGATGGTGTGACGATTGCGTTTGTAATTTGTTTGCTGTTGAGTAGCTGCTGAAGTTGCCTGCCCTAAAGGATACTGCTTCGCATATAGATTGGCATTGTTGGCATTGAATACGGCATAAGCCCCAATGCCTAAAAGTAAATATCCCAATAGTTTATAAACAGACAAAAGCGCGATTTTCATCATCACAGTTACCGTTATTGGTCATCTGCTACTGTCAAGCGTCTATTGGGTAGGTTTTGGGTGCGATCTGAGTTTCTCATAAGATGTTTCAGTTACATCGAGCGAGAAGGAGCGAAACGATAACTACTCCTGCTGTTGCTAGTCCATAAGAAATTAGGTTACTGAGAAGTAAGTGTGATTCACTCCGTAAGCGGGATGTTATTATTGTGGCGAAAAAAGTTATTCGGATCGTACTTGCGCTTGACGACAACCAGTCGGTCATAGTTGGCACCATAGGCTGCTCTCACCCGACTATTACCTTCGTCACTGTCCAGATAATTGACATATACGCCATGTGAAAACGGCTCGAGGGACTGCCAGAAGTCCCGCGTCCAGGCAATGTGTTGTTCTGCTTCAGTGGGTTCTGTCCACTGGGCGCTGATGTCAAAATCCCACTGCGACTCACGGAGTCCAAAAGCGGTTGTCTCTGGAGATACGCGGGCGAAAGCACCGTTTAAATGGGAGAAAAACATAGCGGTTAATGGTGAGGTTTTCTTCTCGGCATAGTCGATAACGGTGTCGATTAATTTATCCCTCAGCTCTTTAAAGTAACCAGTTTTCCAGTATCGATACCATCCAGATGGCGCACCGTCATCTAACATCGATTGAAGTTGGCAATAGGAAATGGGCTTCACCGTGTCGGCAAGGGGTTGACCGAACTGACGAAACGGTTTGAGCTGCTGTTGACCTTCTGAGAGTGGACCGAACCAACCCACAAGGAAGCCAACGACCGGATTGCCGTCTGGCTGGGTCATTAACGCGACGAAGACGGTTAGGTCTTCGGGTGTCTTTGGTACATAATCACGATAAAAATGAAGTACTTCTCGGGCTTGCTTGAGCGGATAAAGTATCATCCCTCCAAGCACAGTTGGCCCGACAGGATGAAGTTGAAACTCAAAAGAAGTAACCACGCCAAAATTTCCACCGCCTCCACGAATCGCCCAGAATAGCTCTGGGTTTTCAGTTGCGTTGGCCGTCCGAAATTGGCCATCGGCTGTAACAAGATCGACCGACAAAACATTATCACAAGTGAGACCGTATTTCCCCATCAGCCAGCCAAAACCACCCCCCAACGTGAGACCAGCGATACCAGTATGGGAGACAGTTCCTCCAGTTGTCGCCAGACCAAAAGCCTGAGTTTCTCGGTCAAATTCAGCCCAGGTCAGACCTGCTTCGGCAAGCACGGTGCGTGTTGCCACATCCACGCGGACACCCTTCATCAGCGACAGGTCGATCGTTAAGCCGTCTTCACATACGGCGTGACCGGCGACGCTATGACCGCCACCTCGTACTGACACGAGCAAATTGTGTGTCCGAGCGAAATTAACCGCATCGAGCACATCAGCAACCCCGGTGCACCGAACTATGAGTGCCGGTTTTCTATCAATCATCCTGTTCCAAACTTGACGTGCTTCATCGTAGCCATTGTTACCTTGACGCAGAAGTTGCCCCCTCAAACTCCCTTGAAATTCTTCGACGACACTTGCCTCAAGCACAATATCTGTTCCTGTGATTGTAGTTGCGTGTAGTTCCTTCATCGGTATCTCCTTTCTCTCCCTCAAAGTCAACGGGAGCTTCCCTCGCTTCTTAACAGAAAGCATCACCGGCTCAGATACAACTTAAACTTTTGCCAGCGATTTCCAATTCACTTTAATTGAGTTTACTTACCACTTTAATTGAGTTTACTTACTTAGGTTATTTGCTTTACTGTCCATGACCTGGTTGTTGACTAATCCCAGGCTGATTGCCAACGGTGGACCCACGATTTCGGCACCATAATCGAATGCCAGTCTGGCTAATGACTCAGAATCCATTTGTTCTAATGGCGAAGACGAAACTGTCTGGAAAAAACCTTCAGCTCCTCCAGGAGTTAAAATGCCTATTATCCGTGCTGGCTCCTGGTGAAGGTTTATCCATGCATGTGGAGTACCTTTGGGAATGTAAACACAGTCACCACTCTTGAGCTCAAATGTTTCCTCTCCAATCTGATATCTGAGTTGCCCCTTCAGGATGTAATGGGTTTCGTCTTGCTCAGGATGGATATGGAGGGGTAGTCCTCCCAAATAACCGAGTTCATTTTCTACCAGATCGAACTGTCCGGATGTCTCAGCACCAGACACCATAAATGTTAGTTGCTCGTTGGGAGCATAGTCGTATCTTCGACCTTTGCCGCTCAAGATGACCAACGCCTTATTCATCAAACTTCCCCCATAATTACTTGTTAACCAACGCTCTTTGGAGACCACTTCGATTTCAGGAAATTGCTAACTCTGTTCTTTGACTTCAAGTCAGACCAATCGCTCTTTTCACTTCATTTTTCTCGAGAAATTGGTTCGACTCTGACGTATTAGAGATTATTGAATTGTCTAGGCTGCACTACCTTAATTTCTAACGTACCTACCGCATATTGATCCTTAAGAAATGCGATCGCCCGTTCCAATCCACAATAACCAAACTTAATACTGCTCCTACTCAAAGTAGCCGTAGCCATTTGATTTGGCTCGATAGGAATCTTGACCAATTCAGGGAAATCTACCGTTAGTTCGACCTTTAAGTAGATGTCTGCACTCCTATAAGCCTGTAAAAATTATCGGGAAAAGGTAAAAACGGTGCGCGGGTCGGGGGGTTCTAGAAACAAATACCGACTACAGATGCCCAACTTAAACTTATTAAAAACCCCCCTTCCACCCCGGCTGACGTTTCCGTCAGCCAAGGAACGCGCACGCCTGACAGGGTAAGAGTTAAAGGAAAGAATAGCGTAACGCTCCGTTCTGGTACATCTAATGTTAGGGCGATTATCGATGGTCTCATTCGACTGACTGGAAAGCCATGGCAAATTTCGGAATTGAGCGTTCAACCATTTCATCATTGCAGGTCAGCGAGATTCGGAAATAGCCAGTCAGCCCAAATGTAACCCCTGGTAAACAGAAAACATCATGCTGTGCCAACTGCTCAATAAATTTCCAGTCGTCTTCGAGGGGCGACTTGACCAGCAGATAAAATGTCCCTTCAGGCTTAAATGTCTCATAGCCAATTTGCCCTAGGGCTTGTAGAAAACGGTCTCGTCTCCCCTGTAATTGTTCGATGTCAATGGACAGTCCCACCAGCTCTTCTGCTGCATACTGCAAAATAGCATTGGGGAAAGCCCAGCCGGCAAACATTTGCATCAGATTGAGCGCCTTTCGCAGTTCATTTCGATGCTGCATCTGGGGAGGCAAGGCAATAAAACCTAGCCTTTGACCAGGCGTTAGATGGACTTTTCCGTAAGTATAAACCAGAAATGTATCAGGATAGATCGTAGCTGGGCTGACGAATTCGTTGTTGTCAAATACGATTTGATGATAGGCTTCATCCGAAATGATGTAGATAGTTCTTTCGTTCTGCGCTCTAGCTTTTTCCAATATGTGTCTCAGCGAAGATAAAGTGTCACGGCTGTATATCTTTCCTGTCGGATTATGTGGCGAGTTAATGATTATGGCGCGTGTGCTTGGCGAAATGGCTGCACCTATAGCATCCAAGTCTAGGTCGAAGGTGTCCAGGTCAATGCCTACCTTAACTGCTCGTCCGCCAGCACTGATAATCATACCTTCGTATAAAAACCAGTGCGGTGTCATGAAAATGACTTCATCTCCAGCATCAACAATCGTATTGAGCACGATGTGCAAGCCAGCAATCCCACCATTGGTCAGGCAAATATCATCGGACTCAAACTGGTATCCCAACCGCTCTGATAGTGAGGTGCTGACTACGGATTGCGCATTCGATTCACTTTGTTTATATGCAAACCAATCTTTATTGTGCGGTACGATTGCTCTTTGTAGTGCTTCTACGTATTTAGTCAGTGGCATCTCGTGAGGATTTCCAAACGTCAAGTCGCAAATTCGGCTATGGTCTGAGCGCTGTCCCCAAGTAGAATCGTTGACAAACCGTAAGAGTGGCGAAACTGTATCATATAAAGCTGGAATACGATTTGACACTATCTTTTCTTCCATCAGTTCCTCTTCTGAACATTGCTCATAATCAACTCCAAAACTCATGCTCAATCAAGTAGCGAGCACTCTGACTGAAGTAACATTTTGGACGCTCTTGAGTAATTAAATTTTTGGCTGCACTACCTTAATTTCTAACGTACCTAGCGCATACTGATCTTTAAGAAATACGATCGCCCTATCCAACCTACAATAACTAAACTTAATCCTATTCCCGCTCAAAGCAGCCGTAGCCATTTGATTAGGCTCGATAGGAATCTTGACATCTTCGGGAAAATCTACCGTTAGTTCTCCATTCAAATAGATATAAATGTTTGCATTAGGATAAGCCTGTTGTAGTTCTTCCAGTGCGGGAATGGCATCTTCATCATTAAAAGTAAGATTCCTAATCTCAGTCCTAGCAGCTTCCCCTACGACCGTAGTAACTTTGCTAGTAATTATCTGCTCTCCAGTCTTATAAACACCCTTACCATCAGTAACTATAAACTCATTACCCTCATTGCCAATAATCAAATATTTCCCATCTGCACTAGTGCGATCGCTCGTCCAATATCCTGTGATGCTCGCGTATACTTTATTGGTACTGGCGTTCTCGTTATAGACTCTGACAATGCCATCTCTCAAGCCTAGATTCTGGGAGACTTTCTGAGTTATCCCCCCACCATTAGCCAAGTAATAACCCAAAGTCAGCAGAGCGATCGCGATTGCCAAAACCCATAATTCACCAGCACCACCAGTTTTTAACCTCCGTCGCGGATTACTCACACTGATTGCCCATACAGGCTCGGGATAAAATAGCTGTACTCCTTGCTTAGTAAAGGTATCAGAGAAACAAGCCAGTAAATGACCCAGAGGTAAAGCGATCGCGCTCTTGATATCTCCATTTAGCCAGAAGTAGTTAACCCCCAGACTGACAGCAGTAATACCCGCCGTAGCCAGCAGAGAATGAGTAATAGACCTATGGGGAAAACGATCCTCAATCCAAGAACTAATCGGAAAGAAGATTTTTCCAATGGTGCTAGTAGTGGTGTCCAAATCGGGAATCTGTGAGCCAAGGATAGCCAAACCTAGAGGCAGAGGTTGACCAGTTCCCAAGATTAAAGATGTTCCAGCAGCAGCGATCGCTGCATGGGTGATTGCCATCATAGGCGGTAAAAAGAAGAGTTTTACTTTTCCAGTTTGAATTTTGGTAAGGCGATCGTCAGTTACTTAGCTCACTGGTGATAGATTTAAGCCATATATTTTTATCGCACTTGCTACTTGAACAATTACAAGATGAGTCAAAATAATAGCCCCAATTTAGCTGGATGGGCTGCAATCATAGCTGCGATCGCCGCTTTAATCACCGCGATAGGTTTCCCAAACTTCTTTCCTGATTTGGTAAAACAGTATTTGCTAAAAAATAGAGATAATTCTTCAACCAATTCATCCAAAACCCAAGAAGGTGACTTGCAACCGATACCTAAATCGTCTACATCTAGTCAACCTCTTCCTCTGAAAAAATACAGTGAATTGAGAAGACTACTGGCTGATAGAAAATTTAAGGAAGCTGATGAAAAAACCAATAAAATTTTGCTTCAATTAACTGGTAATGACAGTTATAACAATAGTTCTGATGCGGAACTAATTGATTGTGTAGTTTACCAAACTATTGATTCGCTTTGGAGAGAATACAGTAATAATAAGTTTGGCTTCAGTGTGCAGATACGTATTTTTCAAAAAGTGGGGAATACAGAAAAGTTTGGTGATTTAGTTGATTGGCGAGAAAACGGTAAATGGCTCAACTACACAGATCTGAATAAAACTTTAGAGGAAGCACCACAAGGATATTTTCCATCAAGATATCGTGGTTCAAAAAGTAGTTCTAGTAGCTTAAGCGGAGCTTGGATGGTTTGGTCATTCCTTCCTCTTCCTAACCGTACAACAGCACACTGTATAAATTCACCAAGTTCTTAGATCGTGAATTAAAGAAAACACATCCGAAGATACAATCACCGTCGAACTGGATCGTCCAATTTTTATCGCTTACTGTCCCAATCTCTTTCTCGCTCCTTTAACACTACCTAATTGTTTTAACTACATCTTTTATAGACATCAAATTACCATCCTCATCAATAAGTTCTAAGCCATATTCTTCTGGATAATCCAAGTCCAACTCTTTGACCTGACAAGAACTATGAAAAATAGCCTTATCACTAAGCATTAGATAGTAGACATTGACCCACTGTTCGGGGTTTAGTTGATCTGGGGGTTTTTTGCACAACCCCCGAAAAGGTGGAATAAGGGGTTAGCCAGAGTTCGTTGATCCAGGCGGGATCTGGATTTGAGCCAATTCCTGAACGAGCGCGTTGATATCGATAGCTTTTGACGATTTTTTGAACTCGAAGCGTCCGTGTAGGTTGATATGCTGCCAGGCAACAGGAGAAACTTTTTTAATCAGAGCGGTGCCTTGAAAATCGCCGATTCTCTCTTTGTGAGCCATTAGATTAGATAAGATCGTAGTATTGTAGTAGATTATGCAATTAGTGAGCAGACGGCTGCATTCTCCCCAGAGCTGCTGTTCGTATTCGGTTTTGAAGCGCAGTTTGCCGAAGTTGGCGTATGATACAGCTCTGCGTAGCTGGTGGTAATTCTCGCCGCGATTGAGTGCTTTTTGGACGTTCTGGCGAAGTGGCGAAGAATCCACGTAGTCTAGAAGATACAGACTTCTAATAATGTTGTCATATTCCCACAAGGCCCGTCTAGTTCTATTTTTACGAGCGTAGGTACTGAGTTTTCCAATAATAATACTTTGAGTTGTTGTTTTCAGAGCCAGTGACAGGATGATACGCTGAATATTCTCCCATTCGGAGATGATCAAGTTGGTGTTGATTTTCCGAATTGGCTTGAGCAGTAGCTCCTCGTAATGGCTCGGATGGTTGAATCCATAGAGGGATTGGCTGACTTGATCATAGATATCCCTGTAGCGTGGAGCCAACTTATATCCGAACAGATGAAGGATGGCGAAATTGACCTGATTGGTTCCGTGTGTGTCCGTGGAATGAACTTCGGGTTGGATTTCAGTGGTATTGTTGAACAGAAGATCGAAAACATAGTGACTCTCATGTTCGTTAGCACCAATGACTCTGGCATTGACGGGGACATGGTTAGCTACTAGGGTATAGGAGACGACTCCTTTTTTCAGCCCGAAGTATTTAGGAGAATGGCGTGCATTGATTGTGTGGATTCGGGTTTCAAATTTCTGTCCGTCGCTACTGGAATGAAGAGTTTCACCGATATCGTAATGCCGAAATATAGGTAGCTCGGCTATGGCATTGCTAACAAGGTCATTGGCATCCTTCAGGGTTTCCAGACGGATGAAATTATCCGAAGTAGCAGCAAGGGTGTGATATCTGATATCAGAGATGTCGCTCATCTTACCCAAACCCATATTAGTACCCCAAGCAAGAAGGCAGGCGATAATGGCGAGATCGTCAGCCTCCTGTTTGACGTAGCGCCCTAAGACATGATCAAAGACATCCATGAATCGGCACTGATCATTAACAAAATACAGAACGTTGCTGATATCGAACTGTTTGAGAGCATTAAAAAAGGGATGGTTAAGAGGCTGACTGGCACCAGGATAGCTCAGAGTCCATCTAACCTGAGAGCCACGTCTCTTGATTTGGAAGTGCTCGTTCTCCCCAGAGGCAATCCGCTGATTGACCTCGCTAATCCGGTCTTCAAGCATCTTCTCCAGTGCTGTTAAATGAACACTGATAGGCTGATTGAGAAGTTTGAGACCAGTAGCAGCGATCAGTTCTTTCTTCTTCTGCCACTTCCGCTGGTCCAGAAGGTCATCTTCAAAACTACGGAAGCGAACACTGTCCCGGCAGAAGATATCCCCTGCTTCCAGTCCGTGACGCAGAAGACGATAGACAAGAAACTCATAACGGTCGGGAAGCAATTGTTTCGGTTGTATTTCACCTTCTGTATAAAGATAGCGTTTAATTGTGTCTGGGATGAATTGGAGCGGAAACTTTTCCAGAGGATATTGTCCCAATGGTTTCCCTTTCCCAAACGCTGTCTTCAAAAAATGAGTAGCTTCAATCAACTCTTCATCAGCCAATGACGCAGCGAAATCGACCGCGCACAATATCGGTCGCAAACGGCGTTTAAACTGATGAGCTAGCCCATCAATCTGCTCCCATTGAAATGCCGTTTCATCGAACTTGCTCTTGGAGGTAATCTGATCTGCTATCAAGTCTAACTTCTGACGTTCTAGAATCCCAAAAGCTTTTGCTTGGACCTTCTGGAAGGGTGTATTCTCGGCAATGCTATTGTCCGTAAAAATTTTCAGCACTTGTCCTGCCTTTTGCAGGTTTTGGTTGCTCTCAATGAGGTACTCATACACACGCTCCTTAGCAGCCCTTTTGGCTTCATCAGTATATCGTTTGACGTGATGAATCAGGCTGCCGATTAGATTGTCATGAAGTTTCTGATAACGGTGGTAAACAAAGCACAATAGATAGATATATACGAGCCACTCATCAAACCTCTTAAGCCTGTAGACTGAGTAATAAGTCACCAATGAGGCATAGTATTTGATGCTTTCATTGGAAATTTTTAGCTTTGATAACAACTTTTTGGCAAGATGGTACAAATGCTGTATTTGTTCACCACGACTAATTTCACGTTTGATTTCACTGGAGCTGAAATCTTTGGGCTCGCGCTTGAGCTGGGTTATTTCGTAGAGTCCTGAGGAATCATCTAAAAGCGTCTTAAAAGCTTCTACCTCAGATTCCTTGAGATGATTCCGTAAAATAGTTATCAGACGGTTCTGTTCATAGTTCAGTGCTTTTCCTACCGGATCCTGTATAAAACTATATGCGGGAGAGACGATGCGTTGCTCTGCCAGGTAATGCCTGATTTCACGAAAGATGTAGATAGGTTTAGCACAAATCTGTGCTGCTTGACGGGCTTTGAGCTCCAATTTCTGACGTTGCTGTGCATCGCAATTTTGATAATTGTAAAGTTCAAGAATTAAGGTTTGTTGTTTTAATCTGGTATATTTATCAACCGCACTGAGCTCAGTAATTTTCCTGTTCTTTAAGTATTGTTTCAGTACGTAGCGCAGATCATCTTCAACCTCACCCAGCTCAAAAGTAAAAAATAGATGTTTTGCTTTGAAATATCCAAGTTGCAAAATAAAATAAGCTTGGGATTTGACCGAACGTAATTTTCCCAGTAAATCTTTTTCGGGTTGGGATAAACAGAAGTATTGAAGACGCTCTTCAGCAGTGAAGCGAGGTCGACCATAAAGCGCTTCTATTTCATCGTTCCCCAATATTCTCAGACGTTTTGGTGAGCTTAGCATCCTCCGAATTTTCATTCTCTTACGACTGAGAGCACATTATATCTTTAAAGGTAATGAAATATTAGGAACAGTCAGATATTTGTTGGGGAACGTCGCTATTGTTTACTGTATAAGGGTTAGCTCCCTCTTTGAAAATTCCTTATTCCACCTTTTCGGGGGTTGTGCAAATAACCCCATTTTACCTCTTGGTTGGGTTTGTGCCCTGGTAGCCGAGTCAGTGGGGGCAAAGTCAAGAGTTCTCGAACTCGCCCTGTAATTAATCGTGCTGCGAATGCTTTTCGTCTAGGGGCTCATGCTTTGCGGAGAAGTCAAACTGCTTTGGGTGCTTTCTTTCGTCGTCTTCGTGCTCGTTTAGGCGCTCCTAAGGCAGTTACTGCTACTGCTCATAAGTTGGCTCGCATTTTCTACTGTCTCTGGACTAAGGGTGGTGAATATCATGATCCTGGAGTTGATTCCTACGAACAACAGTATCAAAAACGAATACTTAAAAATCTACGCAAAAGAGCTGACGAACTTGGTTTTAATCTCGTTCCTCAATCTTCAGAAGTTGAATTTGTTTCCTAGGAGTTCATTTCAAGCGATTCCCCCCGCTTTTTTTCGCTCTCCCTATAGGCGGTCGGGTAAACGAGAATAGAAGAAAGCTTCGGGTAATACTCTCCTCTCTCATTCAACAGGAGGAGACAGGCAACGGCGGCAATCGTGAGCTTAATTTCATCAGTTACTCGCAAACCACCGCAGCCGATGAACTGTTTTTCTGCTAGGAAAACATTGATGTGACCGTGAAGTCGCCTCTCAATCGACTCCGAAAGGTGTTTGTAGATGGGAAAATTCCGCTGGAGAATGGTCACCCAATGCCTGGTCAAAGGCTGGTTTTTCAGCCTCGAGCGCCAAGCCGCCTTCAGAGCTGGGCTGAGCCAAATCAAAGCGATAATCAGCAATATAGCTAACAAAAAAAGGACGGTCTTAACCATACATGAGACTAAGTGCCAATTGGAGCAAACCCTTGAGCGAGCACCCCAAACGGTCTAATTTCCAAATCACAATTACATCATCTTAACGAGCATTCAATAGCATCTCATCTAAACCAGGACAACTCGATGAAACTCCACTTACTAATGTCAAGATAAAATCCTTTGCATCCATGCGAACGCAGAGCGTCAAGTTGTCAATCTAAATTTTGGTCATTTGTACAAAGGGCGGGCATAGCCAAGGAGGATTATCTTCGATTGAGTTTAGTAATTTCATCTACAAAAGAGTATTTTAGACTCTGATTACCTAAACCATAATAATAAACTCAAGCCGACAACAAGGGAAATTAGAAATGTGAGAAACGATAAGCCTAACTGTAAGGGACTGAAATTATAATCGCTTCGACCCGAAATCATCGGCATTTTCGGCCCAGATTATTTGAAACTATAAATGCAGTTCGACCCACATTATCTGAAACTGAGACCAGATTATTTGAAACTGAGACCAGATTATAATTTTCGACCCACATTAACTGAAAATAAGAACGTCACAATGGAATCCCAATTTTGAGGATCTGATCTCTCATATCTTGAGTTTTTTCTGGAGGTAATTGACCGTGAAGAAATGAGCGCACCTCAGCCGGTCTGACATTCAACAACCGGGCAAGAGATTTAACATTGTAACCATGCCGAATTAAATTAGGTTCAAGGTCATCAAAACCAATCGCCAATACCGTTTCCATAAATTCAGCAGTAATCGGTTTAACTCCTACCTGATAAGCTTCATTCATGGCCAAGGTCAGATATTGCTCAATTTGCAATGGGGTAGATAATCGTTGACCCAGGAAGGAAATCGTTTCAGATTCCAAAATATCTGTGGGCTGGACTTGCTCTAATGCTGCTTGGGTCAAAAGCCATTGAATATATTCATCAGTATGACCCCGAATACCTTCGAGAGTAAAAAGATGAGTGCGCCCACCAATTTCTTCTAAAGTGGGTCTTTTCAAATCATTCTTCAGCTTGGGATGTCCGGCTAAGATGACACTTAAGCGGTCACCATTATTGCGTACCAACTCAACTAAACGTTTCAATCTTACTAAAGTCTGACTGTGAAGTCCGTGAGCATCATCCACAAACAAAGCTACGGGAGCACGAGCTTTCTTGATTAGTTCGAGAAGATGTCGTTCTCTTCTTTCTGACATCGAAGGCACTTTTTCCACCTTATCTGGGGATAGATCATAGAACAGAGCAGTCATCAAAGTTAAGAGATTGACCTTCTCAGATTCCACGGCCAAAGAACGGGAAACAATCACCTCTTTGC
>JASJEI010000328.1 GCA_030064795.1 Pleurocapsa sp. MO_226.B13
AATCATCAAACTTTTTCCCGCCGAGTTCTATCACAGCTTGGACTATGACGATTTGAGAGTGTGGTCTATCTGTCGGGCAATCTATCAGCTACCAACTGTGGAATTAATTGAATGGTTGCAAACCTTATTTAATCTAATCGGCCTTTGTATAGCAACGGAACAATTTTGGTCGGTAAGGAAATTTAGTCAGACCAAAACTCATTAAAACAATTAGCCGAAAGCGTTGTGTAGCGGACAGTGTGTTGAATATTTTTATGACCAAGATATTGTTGAATCATCCGTATATCATGTCCGTCATTCACTAATTTATAGCCACAAGCGTGTCGAAGCATATGAGGGTGAACGGGAAAAGAGATTGAAGAACATTCAGCTACACGAGTTAAAAGCTTACGAAAACCAGCAGCCGTCATAGGACTTCCTCGTTCTGTGACAAACAGATAGGATGAAGGCGAAGATTTTCGTTTGAGTTTTCTCAATGCTCGTAGTTCTGGTCCTCTTAAGGGATGAACGCTGGGGATACCCCGTTTCAATCGTCGAACATGAAACAAACCCGTATCAAAATCAATCTGTTCCCATCGCAAAGCACATAATTCTGATACTCTAAGACCATGACGATAAGTAAGTAAGATCATTGTGCCATCGCGATGCCCATAGCGTCCTCGTTTTTTGGCCACAGCAATTAATTCTTCAACTTCATGAGGGACTAAGTATTCACGAGGTCTTTTCTCTTTGTAAGAAACAAAGGGAGGTGGAACTGTCCCAATGAGTGATGTCTGGCATTGTTTGACCTTTCAACACGATAATTAGTGTTTGATTGAGTTTTTGCGCTCAAACTGTCCCACTTACAGTTTATAGTGAGACAGTTTAACCGTGTAAATAATGCCCGTCCAGTTTCTCTCTGAGGCAGAACATAAGTCTCTCAATCGTTTTCCAGCAGAAATTAGCTCTGAAGATTTGAATCGCTTTTTCTTACTCTCGGATCGAGAATTATCAATTCTCAAACAACGATGAAGCCGAACATAATCGTCTAGGCTTTGCTCTACAGCTATGTTGTTTGCGATATTTAGGATTTTTTCCTGAAGAACTTCAGTTACCAGAGCCAGTGGTTAACTATGTAGCTCAACAGCTACAGTTAATTCCAGAGCTATTGATTTTCTACGGTAAGCGATCTAGTACCCAAAGAGAACACCAACGAAAGATCCAAGCATTATTAGGATATCGACGTGCATCTAATTCCGATTGGCTGGATTTAGAGCAATGGTTGACGGAGCGAGCATTAGAACACAATCAACCGTTGTTACTGTTCCACATGGCTTGCGAACACCTCAAACAGCAAAAAATTCTCCGTATCGGTACAACTATTCTAGCGCTTGATGGTTGCGACAATGAGAGTTAAAGCCCAGGAAATTAATTATCAGAGCCTTAAAAACTTGTTGACCACAGAACGGAGTACTTGGCTCGATAGTTTATTAGAAATAGAACCAGATGAGACTAGAACTCCTCTATCCTGGTTACAGAGATCCCGGGGGATGGCAACGATTCGTGAATTTTACTCCCATATCCCCCTCAAACCTTTGTCTAGAGTGAGTTTCATCAAATAGGAATCAGAGAAAATCCAAAATTCAATGCTGGAGGTTGACGATTTAGATCGAGACTATAGGGGGTATGGCAACGATTGTTGAATTTTAGGGTCATATCCCCCTCAAAGCTTTGCAACGAAAGGGTTCTGAGATTTTAATTTGGAGGCTTTTTGAATGCTTGAAGGCTCAAAATCATACAGCTCAAGATATTCAAGAATTTAATCACTCTGATTTCTCCCTACTGATGAAAGACTTTGCCGAAAAAAGTGATTTTCGCACTATGAAAAAATTGGCTCGAACCCAATAAAATCGTTCTCTTAAATTTTGAACATTGCCGAAATGAAGCTATTCTCGGCAATGTTGTAGCCAAAATATTGGGTAGTCTTAAAGATGTAAGGATACCGCTCCGTATATGGTCATTTGTACACGATAAAAAACTTCAGTTGTAGCAAGATTGGAACAACTGAAGTGTCCGATGCAGCAACATATTATGCCGATTTTGCATTTATAGAGAATTTGGCATGAATCGCGGAGGTTCGGATAAGTGCAGCGCAACTGACAATGATAAATTCGATAAAGTCGAACAAAGTATTTATCGAAACTATATGGGCATGGCTAAATTAAATCGCAGGGAGTTAATAGCTATGCTGGCGGGCTTCACCGCCAGTCTGACAGTGTCTGGCTGTTTTAATGGCGAGGACAAGACCGCCGTTGAAGCCTCCTCCGACAGACTAGGCAGGCTCTTGCCTCTGCGTAATCTAGGTTCGTCTGGTTCAGTCGTGACCAACCTGGGGGCGGGCGGAGACCACATAGGGAAAGCCTCGGAAAAAGACGCGCAGGCTATCATCGAAAAAGCCTTAGAGGAGGGAGTGCGCTTCTTCGACAATGCCCCCCTATACAGTGATGGATTAGCAGAGGAACGCTATGGGAAATTCCTCACGCCTAACTACAGAGATGTTTCCTTTATCATGACCAAAACCTTGGCCAGAAATAAGGCGGACGCCCTGGCGGATCTTGATGCTTCCCTCTCCCGCATGAAGACCGACTACGTAGACCTATGGCAGGTGCATGCCCTCGAAACTGCGGAACGTGTGGAAGAGCGCATCCGAGACGGTATAATCGACGCTTTGCTTGAGGCTCAGGAAGCGGGCAAAGTCAGGCACATTGGTTTCACTGGACATGATTCCTTTGAAGGTCATCTCAAGATGCTGGAGGAGATCGAAAAACGGGGGGTGAAAATGGCGGCTTCAATGATACCAGTCAACCCAGCCGACCCTCACTTTAAGAGCTTTGTTACCAATGTGCTGCCCAGGTGCGTGGAGGCTGGCATCGGCGTGCTGGCCATGAAAACGCTGGCCTACGGACGGTTCTTCGGAGGAAACCAGGGCTGGCGCCGTACAGAAGTCTCCCTCAAGCCAGTAATACCAGAAGTTATTTCCTTGGAGGATGCCTTCGGCTTTGCATGGTCTCTGCCTGTCACCTGCCTTGTCAGCGGTATGGAAAGTGTCCAACAGGTTTCCCAAAATGCTGCCATAGCGCGAGAAACATGGAACTGGAACCAAGCCGAACTTCAGAAACGGATCGATGCATTAGCCCCCTTTGCTGGCTCAGATCTCGAGTTTTACAAGATATGAAGTCAGCGTCTAACGTGGGGCTATGCCTGACGCTCTGAGTAGCCTCGAAACTCATTTTGGTTGATTTCCGAACTTGATATTACAGCCCTTCAGACAGAATATTCCTTAGCCGCGAACCAGAACAAGAAATTTTGGTACGAGAAAGGTGCATCGTCTCGAAGAAAATTTAGGCGCATTTAATGTGGAACTAACCCAAACCGATCTAGCTATTATTGAAGAAAATATGCCTGTAGAAACAGTTGGAGAAAGATACTGATAAGAGATTTGTTCGTGATTTTATATTTGCGAGATAACGCAGATACGCTAGCATTTTTTGTCTGTTAGTGATTAGCAAGTTTCACAGTTCACGTTGCAATAGATTTGGCTTCCTTCGGTGGAACCCCAAATTTTTTTGAATAGTCTCTACTAAAGTGATTTGCGCTCTCATAGCCGACGGTAAAAGCTGCATCAGCAACAGAATACCCATCTAATGACAGAAGAGCGTGAGCCTCCATAAGACGTAGGGTTTTTTGATACTTATGCGGGGTAGTCCCTGTTATTTCGCGGAATTTTTGGTAAAAAGACGACTCACTCATGCTAACTTCACGTGCAACTTCAGTGACAAGGAGTCCAGCACGATAATTATCTCGAATGTATTTTATCGCTCTGGCAATTTTGTTGGCTGCGCTGTTACTTGGGATCATTTGGCGAAGCATTCCGCCATGGACAGACCGCAGCACTCGTAAGTGTAATTCCTTAAAAAGATAGGGACTAATAAGTTCGGCTTCTATCGGATCCTCCATAGTTGTTATGAGACGGTCAATGGTATCCATAAGCGCACTGTCAGCTTTTTCTGAATCAACAGAAAAAGCACGTTCTTGTTTTTCAATGATTTGCTCAATCTCAAAATGAAGGCTCCGAATAATTTTCAGATCTATTTTTATAATCAGCGCGAGATAGGGAACTTCGACCGATGCCTGCGTGATTTTGGCATACACAGGTACGTGATGGCTAATTATGACAGAATCGCCAGCTGATAGTTGAAGAGTGCGATTGTTCAAACTTGTTTGCTTTGCACCTTGGAGTACGATGCATAATGCTGGCTCATAAAGTGTTTCGTTCAACCCAGAGATATCTGCTTCTTTGATGCAAAAAATATCTTCGGAAAAACTATGAAATGCGCTCCCACTTCCGTTTTTTGGCAGGTAATCTCGCACTTTATTTCTTAAAGATTCAATCATTATTCAGGAATTCTTTCCCCATTTTTGTTTCTTAACTCGTCTCTTGTCTTAGTTTATCGAAAAGCTTTTACCTAGAGAATCGAACGTGTTTTTTTGTAATGTTTTGGTCAAGATATTTGAAGGCTAAAAGTATTGTCTACAGAAGGTTTAAGGAGGATATGGGAGTAAATTTCACGAATCGTTGCCATCCCCCATAAATACGCACCAGATGAAGATGAGATTTTAAAGACAGGAGTTACTTATATTCATATCGGCAATGATTTGATTCATAGCGATCGCTATGCTGATTTGATCGTATTATGCGATCGCAGGAGAGAAAAGATTAAAAGGAAGACGGTGCAGAAATTGCAGTTTTAATGAAGCCAGGAAGAAGAAGGCGGTCGGCAAGTTGAAGTTTGAGAGTGATTGGGGGTGGCGAGCGCATTTCAGCCAACACATTGAAAATCGTGCATTTCTCCATCTGGAAGTTCTTTGATTTTCTGACCTTTATAGATAAAATTTGGCTCGACCGACAATCTATTCAGCAACGCCTAGTATTTTGCCTCTGCTAAATCGGCATTGAATTTATCGCACCAAAGTGTAACTTCATCGTATTGAGCGGGGTTAAAATCGAACGGCAAACGATAAATTTGTTTTCCTTCATCTGAATTCAGACCAGAAAAGAGAGTATCTTCGCTAAATTCATCGTTGTTAGAAAAGCCTATTTTGGGATCGGGTGCGCCATCAAATTTAAAATTATCTTGAAGAACTAAATAATGAATTTCCCCTTTTTTGATTATTTGAAATTCCCCACTTACTGTATGACCGCCTTGCCCTATAAAGCTACCAGTTTCGATTAATTCTCCTCCCGTCAAAATATCTTCTGCTTTTACTAATGTGGGACTCATAGCAAAAGTTAACGCCGACAATAGCCAAATTACTCGTTTCATAATTTTACTCATTTATTGTAAGTTTACTTCAATTTAATTTACCGAAAATATCTTAATCAGACCTGAGAAAATTCCAACCTTTGCAAATAAAAAGATGTCTTAGTCGTTGTCAAGATTGCGTAGATGAGAGGTAACGTTTCTCAGATATTCTCTGTCGTTGATGGTTTCGGGGTCTAGTCTGCCATCGGCAATTGCTACTTCGACTAAATCTTCCGCCGTTACTCTTCCACTATTAGCTGCTCTAACGAAAGAGCCAGCACTCTTGATACCTTCTAAAGAGCCTTGATAACCGCGTCTGACCAAATTGAAAGGAGTAATTTCGACGATGTTATTAACAGACTGAGTATTAACCGCAGCTATTTCGCCAGCAAATACAGGAGCAGTAGTAAGAGAGAGAGCTAGAGCAGATAGACTTAAAAATAATGTGCGTTTCATGAGTTATTTCTCCTTGATTCAGAATCATTGAACAAATTTTGTTATCTATAGAATCGCTTTTAGTTGTGAGAGGATATGGAGCAGAATCTAAGAGTTGGTTAAAAGAAAAGGTCAATTCTTCTGAGTTGAATCTGAGAAAATCATAAGTGGGGGGAAAACTAACGAAGCACGAACCTTGTATTTTCGCAGAAAACTCATTACTTATTTTTTCTGTTTAGACCTTCAGTTGAAAAATACAGAACGAGATTAAATGCGATCGCCCTTACCGCACCCAACAGCACTTCTCATAAAGGGGACAGACATCACAGTTGGGATTTCTCGCAGTACAAGTTAATGCTCCAAAATCCAGTAAAGTTAAATTCCAATGTCCGACATTTGTATCTGGTGCGATCTTATCTGCTGCGTTCCACAAGATCTTACACCGAGACTTAACCCTTCCTCCTTTAATGCCAAAGAATCTTTCGATAATGCGAACTACGTTGGTATCCATTACTGCTGCTGGCTGCTCGAATGCTTGAGAAAGTATTGC
>JASJEI010000062.1 GCA_030064795.1 Pleurocapsa sp. MO_226.B13
TTGAAGATACTTCTACCCCTGAAGAATTGATTGTTGAAGAAGACGAAACATCTGAAGCCTTCAGTCTGGAAACAACTCCTACCTCAGAATCTCAAGAGTTGATGATGGGATTCGATGAAGAAAGCGAAGAACCATCGGAAGAATTTAGCATTGAAGATACTTCTACAGAATCTCAAGAGTTGATGATGGGATTCGATGAAGAAAGCGAAGAACCATCTGAAGCCTTCAGTCTGGAAACGACTTCTACCTCAGAGTCCCAAGAGTTAAGTACTGACGAGAACCAACTATCTGAAGCATTTAGTTCGGAGACAACTCCTACCTCAGATTCGGAATTTTCTGATTTGATGAGAGAGATTGCTATGGTCAAAAATTTAGTTGATAATGGTTCTTCATCAACAACAGAGGAATCGAATTCAGAGACTTCTTCTGAAGCTGAACATTCTTCGCAAGAGTTAACTGGGGTATTTAGCAACGAGAAGGTAGCTGAACTGGAAGAAAATAAAAATAATTCCGAGCTAGAGTCAGAAGAGGCTTTAGAATCTATTGAGAAAAAAATTGATGTGTTAACTCAAATTTCTGACGAATCTTTAGAAGAATTAAATGATCTTTTGAGTTCTGTACAAGAAAATAATCTGGAGGAAGAAAACCAAAAATTGAATCGCATACATCAAGAAGATAGAATTAACCATCAGTCATAATTGTAGCTAATTGAGAATCATCTGAAGACTTAGATTTGTTCTAAGTCTTTATTTTTTGTCAATGATAGTAACCAAGTCAGCATAGGTAGACTGTATTAAGAACTGAAGAATTGACTATAGGAAAATATCACTCTTGGAGCTTTATAATTCTAATCTGAAGAATTGATAGACTAAATAGACGGAAAAAATGTATAACAGCAATTTGGTAGAAAAAATAGAAATGGGAAGCGAACCAATCACTTTACTCTCTAGTCGAGAAATTGAAAAAATGCGCCGAGCTGGAGCTTTGGCAGCAGAATTGCTAGATTTTTTGACACCAATGGTCAAACCTGGAGTAAGTACCCTAGAAATTAACGATGCAGCAGAAAAATGGACGCGGAAAAAAGGAGCAGTTAGCGCGCCTTTAGGATATGGCCCTAAAGATAATCCTTTTACTGGTTCGCTTTGTACCAGCGTTAATGAAGTGATCTGTCATGGTATCCCCAACGCTAAACAAATATTAAAAGATGGCGATATTATTAATATTGATGTCACCCCGATTCTAGATGGTTACCACGGCGATACTTCCAAAACTTTTTTTGTTGGTACTCCTTCACCAACCGCTAAAAAACTAGTAGAGGTAACAGAAGAATGTTTGAGAAGAGGGATTGCAGCGGTCAAACCAGGTGCAAGAATCAACGATATTGGTGCTGCAATTCAAGAATACGCCGAGCAGCAAGGTTTTTCAGTAGTCAGGGATTTTGTGGGACATGGAGTAAGTCATATTTTTCATACTGCCCCCCAAATTCCTCATTATTTCGATCCCAGACAAAAAAGAAAATTAAAACCAGGAATGGTTTTTACCATCGAACCAATGATTAATGAAGGAACCTGGGAAGCACAAATGTTGGACGATGGCTGGACAGCTATTACCAAAGACGGCAAGCTTTCGGCTCAATTTGAACATACAGTTGCCGTTACTAAAGATGGAGTAGATATTTTAACTTTACCCATTACCTAATTGATGCTGCCTTCGGCTTAAAACAATTAAATGTCTGATAGCTATAAGCTAGAGACTTTAAGCCTTAAAACAACCTATTTGAATCAATAAGCAAGGAAAATATGAATGTAAATCAAACACGGTTTTTGATAGTATTATTGCACGGTCAAGGTTGTTGCTGCTCTATGAATTTGCATTAATGAAGGCGATCGCATTCAAAGCGATCTAAAAAGCCTCATATAGCAAACGCTCTTGTTAGGAATTCAATATTCTGAACGACGAATATTAAAGCAACACCAGTCTTTTCTCTTCCACAATGCTGCTACAGTCCATCCTTGTTGTTCTACAAGATCGGCAATTCGATCGGCTTGAGTTAATAAAATTCCACTCAGAATTGCCCAACTTTTTTCGTGGGTAATTTGATTGAATTGAGGAAATAATTCAATGATAGTATCAGCCAAAATATTACAAATGATACCATCGAAACTTTCTCCACTTTCAATCAGTTGCTCAATACTACCATCAGAGACGATTAAACTATCTCGACTTATCTGATTTAATTTGCAATTACTACGACAAGTTTTGGTTGCTAAAGCGTCAGTGTCTACAGCATAAACTTTTTTGGCTCCTAGTAAAATCGAACCTAAAGATAAAATTCCCGAACCACAGCCAAGATCGGCGATGATTTGATTTTCGGCATTTTCATGCAATCGCATTTCTAGAGATTCTAGACATAATTGTGTTGTGGGATGAGTTCCCGTACCAAAAGCTGCACCAGGATCTAGACGTAATATAAGTTTTTCTGATGCTTCGGGAGGAGTTTCCCAAGCTGGATAAATTAAAAAGCGATCGCCAATTTCTGTCGGCTGCCAATGCTGTTTCCAGCTAGTAGCCCAATCTTCTTCATCAATTAAATGCCATTTAGCTTCTGGGACTGAAACTTCAAGTAATTTAGCATCTTGCTCCAGCCATAAAGATAAAGCAGCCAAATCTAATAATTGAGTGTTGATTTCGGGAATGTAAGTCCGAATTAAAATCTGTTTATTGACAGCAGATTCGGCTTCAGAGTTTTCTTCATCATCCAAAACCTTTACTTCGGTGGCTGTTCCCGAACAACCAAACTTTTCAAGTCGCCAAAAAACTGATTCTTCTAGGATTGGCTCGCATTTTACGACGATCTCCCACCAACGATTAGACATGAATTTCCTTAAGTTATGAATTATACAGAGATTATCTGAGTTGAACCATAGTGGTTTTCCAGACTGTTACCGCTTAATTTAATCGGTTGTAATTTAATTCTCTACCAGATGACCTAAAATCAAAATATATTTACTTTCTTTCCACCACTTTATGTCAAGATTTGAGCTTTATCCACTTTTTTATTGAGTTCTGCATATAGTTTTCCCAATCTTGCCAAATAATTCACGCTGGAGATCGATTATCTGGTTCAATTTAAAATTTATGAGACTTTTGACTTTGATATCGATCTCAAATAAAAAAGTTGACGAGAAAGCCTGCCAACTTTGAGTTACGGTTTAATTTTTTTCAATAGTTGCATTTGGTAACTAATATTAGCTACACAGATAATCTAACGGTGTAAGCATCTCTAATACCGTCTACCTTGGTAATTTCTTGTAAAATTCCTTCAGGTAAAGGATCGTCTAGACTAAGTACCATTACCGCGTCGCCTCTGACAATCTTACGTCCCACTTGCATACTCGCGATATTGACATTGTAACTACCTAACAAAGAGCCGATTTTACCAATAATTCCTGGCATATCTCTGTGTAGAGTAAACAGCATATGATCGTTTGGTGGCACATTAATGGGAAACTCATCTAGGCTAGTGATTCTAATTTCTCCTTCACTTAGTAAGGCACCTGTAACAGAGTGTTTACCATTAGCTCCTTGAGCTTCTATGTGTAAAGAACCCCCAGAATAGTCGCGAGTCGAACTATCTTTAGTTTCAATAACTCTAATACCTCTTTCAGTCGCTTCGATCGCTGCATTGACATAGTTTACTCTTTCTCTAAGTGCTTCAGATAATAATCCTTTTAATGCAGCAACAATAAGAGGCTGGCTATCATTATTCGCTAATTCTCCCTGCAAACGAATATTTAACTCGCTAATTCTACCTCCTGCTAGTTGACCTGCCATATTGCCTAGAGTTTCCGCTAACCTCAAATATGGTCTGAGTTTTTCCATCACATCGGGATTTAAACCAGGAATATTGACCGCAGAGCGAGCAGGAAGCCCTAGTAGAACATCTCTAATTTGTTCTGCTACATCAATCGCCACATTTACCTGCGCTTCAGCGGTAGAAGCTCCTAAATGAGGAGTCAATACTAAATTGGAACCAACTTCCGTTAAGGGAGATTCTTCCAGAGGCTCATTTTCATATACGTCTAAAGCAGCACCACCAATTTTCTTGGCTTTTAGTGCTTCTGCTAATGCCAATTCGTCTATAATTCCACCACGAGCGCAGTTAATAATCCGTACATTAGGCTTCATCTTAGCTAAAGCCTCAGCATCGATTAACTTGGCAGTTTCTGGAGTTTTAGGAATATGTAAGGTAATGTAGTCTGACTCTCTGAATAATAAATCTAAATCTACGAGGCTACAGCCTAATCTTTCTGCCCTTTCTGTAGACACAAAGGGATCGTAGGCTAGCAACTTCATATCCATCGCTCGTGCTACTTTAGCAACGTGTGCGCCAATTTTGCCTAAACCAATTACGCCCAAAGTTTTCTTGTAAACTTCATTGCCAACAAATTTTTTACGTTCCCACTTGCCATTTTTTACTGACTGATTGGCATCGGGAATCTGACGAGATAGAGCTAGCATCATTGCCAAAGCGTGTTCGGCAGCAGCAATAGTGTTACCTTCTGGAGAGTTGACCACGACAATACCATGACGGGTAGCTGCTTTGACATCGATGTTATCTACTCCTACTCCCGCACGTCCAATAATTTTTAGCTGAGTACCAGCTTCAATAACTTCTGCTGTAACTTTAGTACCCGATCGCAGCATCAGAGCATCATATTCGGGAATTATGTTAATGAGTTCTTCGAGGGGGAGTTTGGTTTTAACGTCTACTTCCGCTACCTGAGAGATGATATCGATACCAGCCTGGTCAATCGGATCGGAGACAAGAACTTTTGCCATAGTCATGAATTGTAGTCTAATTCCCTTTAGTCTTTTTTTTCTATCTATTAAGCCCGAACTAGTCTATAAGCCTAATTTAATTTCTCACTGAGGACATAAGAGGACATAAACGGAGGTAATTTTTGCCAACGATTCGCCCTCTCAAATACGAGTTTAAAGTTTAAAGCTCGAAGTCAATAGGTTATAGCTAATCGCGGAGCGATTTTAAGTTAGCGCAGTAAATTATTGTAGAGGGAAAAGTAACTCAGATCTTATATTTGTTAAAAAGATTTTGGATTCTGGCGATCGCCAATCTCATTGTTGGTTGATTTGGTTTGATTTAACTATTTGATAATTTGGGGTGTTGCTGTCTCTCTCTGTGAGATTACTGTTAGTAACATCTACAAATGTAGATTTGATTTGGTTACCTAGGCGATCGCCAATTAAAGAATTTGTAGTATTCACTTGGGCGCAACTTATTAGCAAGTTAAGCAGAATAATAATAAACAAAATTTAATAATTTTCATTTGTATCTATCTATAATGCGACTGCTTCAAGCAGCTCGAAATTTTTCCATCTAACTTGAATCAATCCTTTACTATTACTAAATTACATCAGGATCTTGAAGATTTTGTTCTAGGGATTTGTATTGCTGTTTGTAAAGATAATTTATGCTTTGTATACTTTTGCCGAAAAAGCATAGAGGTGGAAACCTTGTCACATCAACAAAATCGTCCATTTAAAATTTTGTTAAGCTTTACCAAGATTGTCGGGATATGAGTCTTATGATCGTATAAAGTAATGCCTGTAGCTTGAACCTAAAAACCTATAAAGGGAGAACAAGCTAAGGTTATTAAAAAGCAGTGATTTTCGGTCTCGCTTTTTACATAATAAAAAAACCTGTTCTTCAGAATAGGAAAATCTAAATCTAAAAATCTATTGCCCTGAGAGGAGAATCCTCATGACAATTAGTCCTCAAAAAGACGAGGCGAAAGTCAAGGTGACAGTCGATGTAGATCCAGTACCTACTTCTTTTGAGAAGTGGGGCAAGCCAGGTCACTTTGACCGAACTTTAGCCAGAGGTCCTAAGACGACTACCTGGATTTGGAATCTACACGCTGATGCTCATGACTTTGACAGTCATACCAGTGACTTAGAAGATATTTCGCGAAAAATATTTAGCGCGCATTTTGGTCATTTAGCAGTGGTTTTTGTTTGGTTAAGCGGAATGTATTTCCATGGAGCCCGCTTTTCCAACTATGAAGCTTGGCTTTCAGACCCGCTCTCAATCAAACCAAGTGCGCAAGTAGTTTGGCCGATTGTCGGTCAAGACATCCTCAATGCCGATGTCGGTGGTGGTTTCCACGGAATCCAGATCACATCGGGTTTCTTTTATCTTTGGAGAGCTTCTGGCTTTACCAATGAATTCCAGCTATACTGCACGGCGATCGGCGGTTTAGTAATGGCTGGCTTGATGATCTTTGCTGGCTGGTTCCATTACCACAAAAAAGCTCCTAAGCTAGAGTGGTTTCAAAATGTGGAATCAATGATGAACCATCATTTAGCTGGTTTATTAGGCTTAGGTTGTTTAGGCTGGGCTGGACACCAGATCCACGTATCTTTGCCAGTTAATAAAATGTTGGATGCGGGAGTTGCAGCAGCAGATATTCCCCTGCCACACGAGTTTATCTTAAATAGAGACTTGATGGCAGAACTGTATCCAAGTTTTGCAGAAGGGTTAAGACCGTTCTTTACCCTTAACTGGGGGGTCTATTCTGACTTTTTGACCTTCAAAGGTGGTTTGAACCCCGTAACAGGTGGCTTATGGTTATCTGATACAGCACACCATCATTTGGCTCTTGCCGTATTGTTTATTATTGCTGGTCATATGTACCGTACCAATTTTGGTATTGGTCACAGCATGAAAGAAATTTTAGAAGGTCACAAAGGCGATCCTTTATTATTTGGTGGAGAAGGTCACAAAGGTCTATATGAAATCTTGACCACTTCTTGGCACGCACAGTTGGCAGTTAACTTAGCAATGTTAGGTTCTCTGACAATTATTGTTGCCCAGCATATGTACGCGATGCCTCCTTATCCTTATATGGCGATCGATTACGGTACGCAGATCTCGTTATTTACTCACCATATGTGGATCGGTGGATTTTTGATCGTCGGTGCAGGGGCGCACGCTGCTATCTATATGGTGCGTGATTACGATCCAGCCAAGAACGTTAACAACGTAGTTGACCGCGTACTTCGCGTCCGCGACGCAATTATTTCTCACTTAAATTGGGTCTGTATTTTCCTAGGCTTCCATAGTTTTGGTTTGTATATTCACAATGACACTATGAGAGCTTTGGGTCGTCCCCAAGATATGTTCTCAGATACAGCAATTCAGCTACAGCCAATCTTTGCTCAGTGGGTACAAAACCTACACACTTTAGCACCAGGAAATACTGCTCCTACTGCTATTGAGCCAGTGAGCTATGCTTTTGGTGGTGGTGTAGTAGCTGTAGGTGGCAAAGTGGCAATGATGCCGATCGCTCTGGGTACAGCCGATTTCATGGTTCACCATATCCACGCATTTACTATTCACGTCACAGCTTTGATTCTGTTAAAAGGTGTTCTTTACGCACGTAATTCTCGCCTAATTCCAGATAAAAGCAATCTAGGTTTCCGTTTCCCTTGTGATGGACCTGGTCGTGGTGGTACTTGTCAAGTATCGGGTTGGGATCATGTATTCCTAGGCTTGTTCTGGATGTACAATTCTATCTCAGTCGTAATTTTCCACTTTAGTTGGAAAATGCAGTCTGATGTATGGGGAACAGTATCTCCAGATGGTACAGTGTCTCACATAACCTATGGTAACTTTGCTCAGAGTGCGATTTGTATCAACGGTTGGTTGCGTGATTTCTTGTGGGCGCAAGCTTCTCAAGTTATCAGTAGCTATGGTTCCGCTCTATCTGCTTATGGAATTATGTTCCTAGCAGGTCACTTTATCTTTGCCTTTAGTCTGATGTTCCTCTTTAGTGGACGTGGTTATTGGCAAGAATTGATCGAGTCGATCGTTTGGGCGCATAACAAATTGAAAGTAGCTCCAGCTATTCAACCCCGTGCTTTGAGTATTACTCAAGGACGTGCAGTAGGTGTAGCTCACTATCTATTAGGAGGAATTGTCACTACTTGGGCATTCTTCCTAGCAAGGACGCTTTCGCTATAAAACTATCCTCCGATGAAGCCAATCTAGCAAGATGGCTAAGACTACAGGTTGAGGCCCTCTTGTGAGATTGGTTAGCATAACCATAGCCTTGGACTAAGGTTCGAGATTATTACTAGTAAAGAAAACCTAACGGTGAAAAACTAAAGTTAAGTAATTTAGTAAGTAGCCGTGTTTTAACAAAATTACTGCTCGATAACAATATACTGTTGGAAGTAGTAAGAAAAAGCCAGAAATGAGTAATTGATAATTGCAATATTCAACTCATTTTTCACCTTACAGGAGAATTCTACCCATAACCTATGGCAACTAAATTCCCGAAATTTAGCCAGGATCTTGCCCAAGACCCGACTACTCGTCGGATCTGGTACGGAATTGCCACGGCTCATGACTTTGAGCTTCATGATGGTATGACTGAAGAAAATCTTTACCAAAAGATTTTTGCCTCTCATTTTGGTCATATTGCAATCATTTTTCTGTGGACTTCCGGAACTCTGTTCCACGTAGCTTGGCAAGGTAACTTTGAACAGTGGATAAAAGATCCTTTAAATACAAGTCCAATCGCCCATGCGATTTGGGATCCTCACTTTGGTGAAGGCGCGATCGATGCTTTTACTCAAGGTGGTGCTTCTAGCCCAGTAAATATTGCCTATTCTGGGGTTTACCACTGGTTTTACACCATTGGTATGACAACCAACCAAGAACTATACCAAGGATCGATCTTTCTTTTGATTCTTTCCTCTATCTTTTTGTTTGCTGGTTGGTTGCACTTACAGCCTAAGTTCCGTCCTAGCTTGGCTTGGTTCAAAAATGCTGAATCTCGCCTTAACCATCACTTAGCTGGTTTGTTTGGGGTTAGTTCTTTGGCATGGACTGGACACCTAGTTCACGTTGCTATCCCCGAATCTCGCGGACAGCACGTTGGTTGGGATAACTTCCTGTCTACTCCTCCCCATCCCGCAGGTTTAGGGCCTTTCTTTAGCCTCAACTGGGGTGTATATGCTCAGAATCCCGATACTGCTAATCATGTATTTGGTACTTCTGAGGGAGCAGGAACAGCTATCTTAACTTTCTTAGGTGGTTTCCATCCTCAAACTGAATCTCTTTGGTTAACGGATATTGCTCATCACCACTTGGCGATCGCAGTTATCTTCATTATTGCTGGACATATGTACCGTACTAATTTCGGTATTGGTCACAGCATCAAAGAGATTCTCGACACTCATAACCCTCCTGAAGGTACTCCTGGAGATTTGGGTGCGGGACACAAAGGAATGTACGATACTCTCAACAATTCCTTGCACTTCCAGTTGGCTCTAGCTTTAGCTAGTTTGGGTACTGTTACCTCTTTGGTAGCGCAACATATGTACTCACTGCCGTCCTATGCCTTTATTGCCAAGGATTACACGACTCAAGCAGCTTTATATACCCACCACCAATATATTGCTGGTTTCTTAATGGTTGGTGCGTTTGCTCACGGTGCTATCTTCCTAGTCAGGGATTATGACCCCGAAGCAAATAAAAACAACGTCCTAGCAAGAGTTTTACAACACAAGGAAGCAATTATTTCTCACCTGAGTTGGGTGTCTCTCTTCCTTGGTTTCCATACCTTAAGTTTGTATGTCCACAACGACGTAGTAGTAGCTTTTGGTACTCCTGAAAAGCAAATCTTGATCGAACCTGTATTCGCTCAGTTCGTTCAAGCTGCTTCAGGTAAAGCTCTCTATGGTTTTGATGTGCTTCTTTCTAACCCCGATAGCTTGGCTCAAACTGGTGCAGCTTGGTTGCCTGGTTGGTTAGATGCAATCAACAGTGGAACAAACTCCTTGTTCCTGACTATTGGGCCTGGTGACTTCTTGGTTCACCACGCGATCGCTCTAGGTTTACACACCACAGTTCTAATCCTGGTTAAAGGTGCTTTAGATGCTCGTGGTTCTAAACTAATGCCCGATAAGAAAGACTTCGGTTTTGCCTTCCCTTGTGATGGCCCTGGTCGTGGCGGTACTTGTGACATCTCTGCTTGGGATGCATTCTACTTAGCTATGTTCTGGATGCTTAATACCTTGGGTTGGTTGACCTTCTACTGGCATTGGAAACACCTGGGTATTTGGCAGGGTAACGTGGCTCAGTTCAACGAAAACTCTACTTACCTGATGGGTTGGTTCCGCGATTATCTCTGGGCAAACTCGGCTCAATTGATTAACGGTTACAACCCCTACGGTGTAAACAACCTTTCTGTTTGGGCTTGGATGTTCCTCTTTGGACACCTAGTTTGGGCGACTGGTTTCATGTTCCTCATCTCTTGGCGTGGTTATTGGCAAGAGTTGATCGAGACTATTGTCTGGGCGCACGAGCGTACTCCTCTAGCTAACTTAGTTCGCTGGAAAGACAAGCCCGTTGCTCTTTCAATCGTTCAAGCTCGTGTAGTTGGTTTAGCTCACTTTACAGTAGGTTACATTCTGACATACGCAGCCTTCCTAATTGCTTCAACTGCTGGTAAATTTGGTTAGAAATATCCGTAATTTACTTGGTAGTTAAGTAATTCACTCCCCTACCTTTGGGTAGGGGATTTTTATTGGTTAATTGTAACAGCCCAGGTAATTTAGGTGTAAGAAAAGACAAAAGGTTGTCCTTTAAAAGCACTGGTCAAGGCATCAAGAACATTTAAACCTTGCTTTTTAGCCGTGGAGATAAAGGAACGAATGGCAGCAAAATCTTCAGCTCCCTCAAAAGAGCGGAAGCCGCCAGATATTTTTTGCTTACACTTCATCATTCTAATATCCCTTTCAGCTTGATTATTAGTGAAAGGAGCGTTGCTCTAGTGTAAAAACCGCAACACATCTTCATCATAATTGCTCAACCTTCTCAGGAGATTATGTCCCTTGCGACGTTTGATTTTTCCTCGGTTGTTTTTTCTTTCTAAGGGAGGTAGAGAGTAGAGATTGGTGATATTCTAGCCCCCTGTGGACAATGACATGATAGATTTTGAGCAGCCTTTCTCTGAGTGCCTGAGGAATCATTGCTGATTGATAGCGATGTCGATATTTGTTGGCTAATAACAAGAATTTTTCCATTGCCTTTGCCCAAGATTCCCCTTCGATCTCGATCGACGCTTTCAATTCTCGCAAATGATGGGCGTTGCAGAGACTATGTTGGACTTGGGGTAATTGATAGTAAGGTTTGTAATCGTCATGGCTGACTATTCCTTTGATTTGGCTTCAAGGCTCTAGGTCTTTTCTGGTTCTTGATCCCCGATACCAAGTCATGGTTTTGGTCGCTACTACATGTAAGTTAATTTCGTTAAGTAAAGCGATCGCTTTTTCTGCCAAAACTTTATATTGACGTTGGACAGCAATTTTCTTGGCTGTTTCCAAATCTTTCAGAGCAGAGGAAAGATCGGCTAACTGGTAAGAAACACAGCACGGGCATAATAGGCAAATTTAAATTTATTGTTTAATTTCAGTTTAATTTCAGACAGCGATCCAGGCTAGCGATCGCCTCAGAATACGCTGCCAAGACTAACTGACTGACTCCAAGATTGTAAAAGTTGTCTGCCGTTGATTTTAACTGGCTCAACTTAGTAAAATCCGCAGACTTACAACATGACCGTTGCTGATTGACAACTGCTCTAATCATCTTGCAATCTTCTGTAATCTGATTATGATCATTTCCTTAAAAAATTAGACACCTTCGACTCTCTCGGTAAGATTTAAGTAAATATATACAGCTAAAGCCAACAGAATTAAACTTTATTAAACTTTGGTAGCTTCAATAGAACCTCATTACTATTTGTCTTTGCCAACATTACTTAAATTATTTACTTTTTTGAAATGAATCATCATCAACATCCAGCCCAACAGGGTCTATACGATCCTCGCTTCGAGCATGATGCCTGCGGTGTGGGATTTATCGTCCACATGAATGGCCAGAAATCTCACCAGCTTGTAGAACAGGCTTTGACAATTTTGACTAATCTCGAACATCGTGGGGCTTGTGGTGCTGAAACCAATACGGGTGATGGGGCAGGTATTTTGATGCAAATACCTCATAAGTTTATGCAGAAAGTGGCTGCCCAGGAAAATATCACCTTACCAGAAGTAGGGCAATATGGTGTGGGGATGATTTACTCTTCTCCCGATTCTGTGGTCAGAGAGAAAGGACGAAAAGTATTTGAAGCAATTGTTGCCGAAGAAGGACAGCAAGTTTTGGGTTGGCGCGATGTGCCTACGGATGATTCTACTTTGGGACACACTGCTCAATCGAGTGAACCGTTTATGCAGCAAGTGTTTATCCAACGGGATGCCGATCTAAATGAAGCAGCCTTTGAACGGAAACTCTTCGTGATTCGCAAGCGTTCTCATAAAGCAATTCGCCAAGAAATGGGAGACGAGTTTTGGTATGAGTCCAGTGTCTCCTGTCGAACAATTGTTTATAAGGGTATGCTGATGCCGATGCAGGTAGGTGAGTATTATCCCGAGCTCCACGATTCCGATCTTGAGAGTGCTTTGGCTTTGGTACATTCGCGCTTTAGTACTAATACTTTTCCCAGTTGGTCAAGATCCCACCCCTATCGCTACATTGCCCACAACGGAGAAATAAATACTCTACGGGGCAACATCAACTGGATGCACGCTCGTCAGTCTTTGTTTGAGTCAGAGCTATTCGGCGAAGACATGAAGAAGGTGCAGAATTTAATCAATATCGATGGTAGTGATTCGAGTATCTTCGATAATACTTTAGAACTATTAGTGTTGGCAGGGCGATCGCTACCTCATGCGGTAATGATGATGATTCCCGAACCCTGGACGGCACACGAATCCATGAGTGATGAGCAGAAAGCTTTTTATGAATATCATTCTTGTTTAATGGAACCTTGGGATGGCCCAGCTTCCATCGCCTTTACCGATGGCAATATGGTAGGAGCAGTCCTCGATCGCAATGGTTTACGTCCTTCGCGCTATTACGTTACCAAGGATGACCTGGTAATCATGGCATCAGAAGCAGGAGTACTAGAGGTTGCTCCAGAAAACGTAGCTCTGAAGGGGCGTTTAGAGCCAGGAAAGATGTTCTTGGTCAATATGGAAGAAGGGCGCATTGTTGCTGATGAAGAAATTAAACAAGCAATTATTAACGAGTATCCCTATCGGGAGTGGTTGGATCGCTATTTAGTAGATTTGGCATCTTTACCAGAACCCAAAGTAGTAGATGAATTATTACCAATTTCTTCAGCTGAGTTAACTACAACTATTCAGCAACAGATGACCTTTGGCTATACTTTTGAAGAACTAAGAATCTTACTTAAACCAATGGCTCTTAATGGAGTTGAGGCTCTGGGTTCGATGGGTTCTGATACACCCTTAGCGGTGCTTTCAGATCGTCCCAAGCTACTTTATGATTATTTCCAACAACTATTTGCTCAAGTAACTAATCCGCCTATTGATTCAATTAGGGAAGAAATTGTTACTTCTCCAGTGACTACCATTGGTGCGGAACGTAACTTACTCGATCCTCAACCCGAAAGTTGCCATCTAATTAAATTAAACAAGCCTGTCATTAGTAATGCAGAATTGGCAAAGCTGAAAAACTTAGACGGGGATTTTCAGTCTATTACCCTACCGATTTTATTTAACCCCAAAGAAGGGGTGCAGGGTTTAGAAGCAGCAATCAAGGATATTTGTAATGAAGCAGATGAAGCGATCGTCAATGGCATTAGTATTATTATCTTAAGCGATCGCGGTATTAATAAAGATAATGCTCCGATTCCTGCTTTGTTGGCAGTTTCAGGGTTACACCACCACTTAATTCGTCACGGTACTCGCACCAGAGTGGGAATTGTCTTAGAATCAGGCGAACCGAGGGAAGTTCATCATTATGCAGTCTTGCTGGGCTATGGTTGTGGTGCAATTAATCCTTATCTGGCTTTTGCTACCCTTGAGGACATGATTAGCGATGGAATATTGGCTGATGTGGACTATCAAACTGCTTGCAAAAACTACATCAAAGCGGTAACCAAAGGAACAATTAAGATTGCCTCCAAGATTGGTATTTCTACTCTTCAAAGTTATCGGGGAGCGCAAATTTTTGAAGCCATTGGCTTAAACCATTCAGTAATAGACCGTTACTTTACCTGGACAGCATCAAGGATTGAAGGAGCAGACTTAGAGGCGATCGCCAAAGAAACTATTTTACGTCACGCTCATGCTTTTCCCGATCGCGAAGTCAACGGACATACTCTCGATGTTGGAGGAGAATATCAATGGCGTAAAGATGGTGAGGCTCATTTGTTTAGTCCCCAAACCATTCACACCCTGCAACAGGCAGTCAGAACGGGGGATTACGAACTTTACAAGCAATATGCCAAGCTGGTAAACGAGCAAAATAAGCAACGCTTTACCTTAAGAGGATTGCTCGAATACAAAGACCGCGAACCGATTGCCCTAGAAGAAGTTGAACCGATCGAAGCGATTATGAAGCGTTTTAAGACAGGGGCAATGAGTTACGGCTCAATTTCCAAAGAGGCTCATGAGTCTCTAGCGATCGCTATGAATCGGATTGGCGGGAAATCTAATACAGGGGAAGGAGGGGAAGACCCCGAACGCTACACCTGGACAAACGATCGGGGTGATTCTAAAAACAGTGCGATCAAACAAGTGGCATCAGGGCGTTTTGGCGTTACCAGCCTGTATTTATCCCAAGCCAAAGAACTGCAAATTAAGATGGCACAGGGAGCAAAACCAGGGGAAGGAGGGCAATTACCAGGGAAAAAAGTTTATCCTTGGATTGCCAAAGTCCGCCACTCCACCCCAGGCGTGGGCTTGATTTCTCCCCCACCCCATCACGATATTTACTCCATTGAAGATTTAGCAGAGTTAATCCACGACCTCAAAAATGCCAATCGGGAAGCGCGGATTAGCGTTAAATTAGTCTCGGAAGTAGGGGTAGGTACGATCGCTGCTGGGGTAGCTAAAGCCCATGCAGATGTGGTACTAATTTCTGGTTTTGACGGTGGCACGGGAGCATCTCCCCAAACCTCCATCAAACACGCAGGACTACCTTGGGAACTAGGTTTAGCCGAAACCCATCAAACCTTAGTCTTAAATAACCTCCGCAGTCGCATTGCCGTAGAAACCGACGGTCAAATGAAAACAGGTCGCGATGTAGCGATCGCAACTCTCCTTGGTGCCGAGGAATTTGGGTTTTCCACTGCCCCCTTAGTTACCCTGGGCTGTATCATGATGCGAGTCTGCCACATGAACACCTGTCCCGCAGGAATTGCCACCCAAAACCCAGAGTTACGCAAGAACTTCATCGGCAATCCAGATTACACCGTTAACTTTATGAAGTTTATTGCCCAAGAAGTACGGGAAATTATGGCGAGTTTGGGCTTCCGTACTCTTAATGAAATGGTGGGGCGTACCGATGTTTTAGAAGCTAAGAAAGCGGTGGATCATTGGAAAGCTAAAGGTATCGATCTCTCAAAAATTCTTTATCAACCCAAAGTTGGATCGGAAGTAGGTCGCTATTGTCAGATTCCTCAAGATCACGGGCTAGATAAATCTTTAGACCTGAATGTGTTACTCGATCTTTGTCAGCCAGCAATTGAAAAAGGAGAAAAGGTCAAAGCTACCCTACCCATTAGAAATATTAATCGAGTAGTGGGGACAATTTTAGGTAACGAAATCAGCAAACGTTACTGGCAAGGTTTACCAGAAGATACGGTACATCTCCATTTTAAAGGTAGTGCAGGACAAAGTTTTGGCGCATTTGTACCTAAAGGCATAACCCTAGAATTAGAAGGAGATGCCAACGATTATCTCGGCAAAGGTTTGAGCGGTGGCAAAATAATTGTTTATCCTCCAGAGGGTTCTACCTTTGTCCCAGAAGAAAATATTATTATCGGCAACGTAGCATTTTATGGGGCAACGGGGGGTGAAGCTTATATTAATGGTGTCGCTGGCGAACGATTCTGCGTCCGCAACTCTGGTGTTACTGCCGTAGTGGAAGCTGTGGGGGATCATGGTTGCGAATATATGACTGGTGGTAAAGTCGTTATCCTGGGAGCAACTGGACGTAACTTTGCTGCGGGAATGAGTGGTGGTGTGGCATACATTCTCGATGAGAAAGGTGACTTTGCAATCCGTTGTAATACTCAAATGGCAGACATTGAATCTTTGGATGAAGAAGATTTAGAAACTGTTTACCAAATGATTCAGAAACACGCAGATTATACCAACAGTCAGAAAGCAACTAAAGTCCTCGCCAACTGGGAAGAAATGGCAGCCAAATTTGTCAAAGTAATGCCTAGAGACTATAAACGAGTGCTACAAGCGATTAAACAGGCGATCGCTGAAGGCTTAAGCGGAGACGATGCTCTAACTGCTGCCTTTGAAGCAAATGCCCGTGATGCTGCCCGTATTAGTGGTAGCTAGTAGGTGCGTTTCAGTAGGGGCGTTTCGCGAAACGCCCCTACCAATAATTGATAATTAATTTTTTTCTGAACAAACATAATAGACGACACAACTATGGGAAAACCAACAGGCTTTATTGAATATCTCCGCGAAGAACCCTCTGAATTATTGCCTAGTGATCGCATCCGTAACTGGGACGAATTCCATCTGCCCATGCCAGAGGATCACCTGAAAACCCAGGCTGCGAGGTGTATGGACTGTGGTACGCCCTTTTGTCATACTGGTATTAATATCAATGGTATGGCGAGTGGTTGCCCGATTAATAACCTAATTCCAGAGTGGAATGACCTAATTTATCGGGGACTATGGCGCGAAGCCCTAGATCGCTTACATAAAACCAATAATTTCCCCGAATTTACTGGTCGCGTCTGCCCTGCACCCTGCGAAGGTTCTTGTGTTTTGGGAATTCATAACCCCCCTGTTACCATTAAAAACATTGAATATTCGATCATCGAGAAAGGTTGGGAATCAGGTTGGGTTAAGCCCGAACCACCGCAAAAACGCACTGGCAAGAAGGTTGCTGTAGTCGGTTCTGGCCCTGCGGGACTTTCTGCTGCTGCCCAACTCAATAAAGCAGGTCATTGGGTGACAGTATTTGAAAGAGCAGACCGCCCAGGGGGACTGCTGATGTATGGTATTCCCAACATGAAGCTAGACAAGCAAGAAATTGTGATGCGTCGCATTCAACTCTTGGAACAAGAAGGAGTAACCTTTACCTGCAACACCGAAATTGGTAAAGATATATCTGCCGAGAAATTACGGACAGAATACGATTCAATTATTTTGTGTACTGGTTCGACCAAACCCAGAGATTTACCCGTAGAAGGTCGCGATTTAAAAGGAATTCACTTTGCAATGGAATTTCTTACTGCTAACACCAAAGCCCTATTAGACGGCAAAGATACTAGCATCTCCGCACAAGGTAAAGATGTAGTGATTATTGGCGGAGGCGATACAGGAACTGACTGCGTAGGTACTTCAGTGCGTCATGGCTGTCGCAGTTTGGAACAACTAGAAATCATGCCCCAACCTCCCAAAGAACGCGCCCCCAATAATCCCTGGCCCGAATGGCCCAAAGTTTACCGCCTCGATTACGGACAACAAGAGGCTGCTGCTAAATTTGGCGACGATCCTCGTGGCTATCTTACCATGACGACTAAGTTTGAAGGAGACGAAAACGGAAGAGTTAAAGCCGTCCATACCGCTAAGATCGAGTGGGAAAGAGATGCCAATGGACGCTTCACTCCCAAACCTATCCCTGGAACAGAAAGAGTTTTACCCGCCCAACTAGTTCTCTTAGCAATGGGATTTGTTAGCCCAGAACAACCCCTACTAGATGCTTTCGGACTAGAAAAAGATGCCCGCAATAACATCAAAGCAGAACACGAACAATACACTACTAACATTCCTGGCGTTTTCGCCGCAGGGGATTGCCGTCGCGGACAAAGCCTGGTAGTTTGGGCATTTAACGAAGGTCGTGGGGTAGCCCGTGAATGCGATCGCTATTTGATGGGGAGTACAGATTTACCTTAAGTTAACGAGTAGAGATTTTGACTCCCATAATTTAACGTCTCTATCTTTTAAGCTGAGTTCGGGATAAGCTGAAACTCTTATTGTTTTTATTGGCTAAAAGTGCAATTCTGTTGTGAAATTAATGCCAAAATATCCTTAACCCGAACTTAACCAAGATACACCCACCGACTTGCGCCAACAAGCACCGAGTGCATTTAAGTTTTATCGCTGGGGTTAAAGAGTTGGAATTTGAGGGAAAAGAGTAAAATTTTTATGATTTGTTTATCTAAGATCGAGCTACTAATTTCTATTATCAAAACGAAGTTTATTGTACTTATTTTTATTGATTTCAATCTTTTCCGAGGAAGCTTCATCTCCCTCTTGGTGAACAACATCAGCAACTAACAAATATTTAATTCCTCCTTTAGCCCCAGATTTTACATCTGATACTAACTTCTCTCTAAAATCTAAATCATAACCTTGAAGATAGCGACAACAAAGTTGATAAGAAAGCGGTAATCCCATTGGATTTATTTTTTTTCTACTGCGACTACGACAAGCTAATACATGAGGAGTTGGAATAACAATAGCTTGTGTAGAGCTGCGTAATATACATCCGTCAAAAAAACAACTATCAATCAGTAGATTATTAAAGCAGCCTACACTCTCGTTATCGTAAAGTAAAACTTGATGATTTGATATATTCGAGATTTGCGTTTCTAATTGTGACCAATCTAATTTTTCATATCCTGTTTCTTTTTTAGATTTATTTTGTTCTTTGGGGTATCTTCGCTTGGCTTCCAAAAATGCAATACCAGTTATGGGATTTTGAGTTTGATGTTTACTTTTTGGAAAAGTTAAATTTACAAGAATTGCAATATCACCATGCTTTTCTTCTAAAGAGCCATCAGCTTTATAAACATCCCAGCCGATAGATAATTTCTTAGGATAATCAATAACAACAGTATTGGAAAATTTTTGTCGTATATTATTCATCCATGTGCGACTAATAAAATCTTCATCCCAGTCTCTCGGATAAGAATTATTAACTGACGAAGTAATAACCTTCTCAACTTTGTGTAACCATTGTAAGAAATGTAGTCCATTCATGAATTTAGCCTGTTTTTTGAACGAAACTTTTGATTATGTCGTTGATAACTTTAGTTTTCCCAAAAAATAAACCATAGTGAACTACACAAATAGAACTGAAGAAAAATTAAGTTATAGTTTGTTCTGCAAATTTGCATTTTTGGCGATCACGCCTTACCCAAAAATCCAGAGACAGGCGATCGCGCCGTTTTGAGCATGTTTGACGCTGTGGCAAGTTGTCTTATTTTCAGGATGTCCCAAAATTAAATAAGCCTTGTAGTGTTGACATCTAACGAAGGTTGTAGAATAGTCCGTAAATGCGATCGCTATTCAATTAGTAGTACCGATTTACCTTAAATAGAACCCACACTCTGCACTTTCATGCCCAGTAAAACCAACAAGAAAGCCCTAAAAACCCATAATTAAACAATTCGAGATATTTCAAACCATGACTGAGCAATCCTATTCAGAACAAACAATAGGCAATTTAACCAAAGGTCAGTTAGAAGAAATAATTAAACAAATTGCCCAAAAAACTATCAAACAAGAAATGATCGATGTTCAAGAAAATAAAGTTCAAGCTTTAGCAGCTACTTTTGGGAATTGGGAAAATGAAAGAACAGAAGAAGAAATAATTAAAGACATTTATGATAGTCGTAATAGTAATTTAACATCAATTTAATTACTAATTAATATTGTGAAATATTTACTAGATACTGATATTTGTATCTATTGGTTAAAAGGAAAATCTACAGTTAGAACTAAAATAGAGCAAGTTGATTGGTCAGATATAGCTATTTGCGTAATTACGGCAACAGAGCTTTATTTTGGTGCATATTTTGATTTACTTATTGCTTCTGTGGCAATCGCCAAAAATTTAATTTTAGTTACTAACAATACTCGCCATTATCAGAGGATTACAGGTTTGAATTTAGAGAATTGGAATTCTGAGTAAGTTAGGCGATCGCTATTTGATGGGAAGTACAGATTTACCTTAAGAAAATCATTCTAATCAACCCTAAAATAATTTAAAGAAATTATCCTCAGTTTGACTTAAATTTTTGGTCAAGCAGAGGATTTAGATCAATTTTTGTAGTGTCGCAAAATGTACCATTTGCACTGTTTAATTCTTATTGCGATCGCGCTTATTTTCTAAACTTCTTTTAATTTAGATTGATTAGATTGCTCTTATATCAAGTCCTGATAATTACTTTAAATAAAATATGCATCAATGAAATAGTCAAAACTGGAGCTAAAAAACTTGCTACTTGTTACTTGCTACTTGTTACTTGCTACTTCATCCCCTTGTTTTTAATTATTCATCCGTACTTGATATTAGCTAATATTGAGAATAATACCCTCTATATTAGGATGACCACCAAGATTTTAGTTTTCTCTTCCAATCCTCAAGATACAGAGCAACTACAATTAAATCGGGAATTTCGACAGATTAAAGAGGCACGGAACGACTCCCAGAATAAACGTAAATTCGACGTAGTTCCAGTACGAGCAACCACTATTGACGACCTTCAAAGAGAAATTAGCGAAGAAAAAGCGAAAATTGTCCATTTTTGTGGACATGGTATTGGCGATTTAGGATTGGTTTTGGAAACTAAATTAGGACAACAGGATCCAATCAGTAATCAAGCAATTGGGGGGTTATTTAAGCTATTCGCCAATCAGGTAGAGTGTGTAGTTCTTAATGCTTGTTTTTCCCAGTCACAAGCAGCAGCAATTGAGCAACATATTAACTATGTAATTGGCACAAAAAAAGCAATTAGAGACGATGCAGCGATCGCTTTTAGTCGAGGGTTTTATACCGCATTGTTTAGTGGAAAGTCGATTCAGCTTGCTTATGAATTTGGCAAAAATCGCATTCAGCAGGAAATTTATAACCCCAATCACCAAGGACGCAAATTAGTTACCGTCGATCTGGAACAGGGGGAACTACCAGAAGAGGAGGTGTTCGCTTTTTATATTAAAAATCCTCTCAATCAAATTGAAGTCGAACCCGAACCACAACCACAGCAAGACATTAAAATTAAAGTTGAGCGGGGTAATTACAACGAAAGAATCGGCAGAGATTATATCCATGTCGAAGGTAATTTAATCCAGAACCCAGAGTCAACCAAAAACCCGAATAAACCCAGCAATCTCAAGAAAACTGGTGCGGTTAATTTTGTCGGACGAAAAGAGAAACTAGCAGAATTACACCAGCTATTACAGCAAAACGAACGAGTAACCATCTCTGCCATTGCGGGAATGGGAGGCATCGGTAAAACCGAATTGGCACTGCAATATGCTCTAGCCTATCAAGATGATTATCCAGGTAGCTTGTGTTGGTTTTCAGTTAGAGGAGAAAACCTGGGAACTCAAATTATCGAATTTGCTGGCACATATCTCAATCTCTTTGTACCAGAGGAACTTAAATCAGATGTAGCTAAGGTAGACTATTGCTGGCAAAATTGGCGCGATGAAAGATCGTTAATTGTGTTAGATGATGTAGCGAATTACGGTCAATTCTATCAAGAAAATATAGTCCCATACTTACCACCTGCCACCAATAACATCAAGGTGTTAATGACCAGTCGGGAACGTCCAGGCAAAAACATTCCCAGCATAGATTTAGATGTACTATCAGAAGCAGCAGCACTGGAATTACTAGCTGCTTTAGCTGGAGGAAAAAGAATTGTATGTGACTTACAAACTAAAAAAGATTATCCTTCAGAATTTTCTTCGCGCACGTCAATTTGTAGTTTTATCCAAGTATGTAATCTCAGACTTTAGAGAGAGGAAGAGTGCTTAGCACCGCGAAGGATAAAATCCTAGAATCTGATAAAAACAACAAACTGTTATCATTAAATCTGACTTATTGAGAATCCCTTGACGTTAAAAAATAATAATATTTGAAAGGGCGTAAATTTTTGATAGCAACAGGGATTAATTAACCAGACAAAATATAATATTTTTGACAATGCTTGGAGAAATAATTAATAGTTTCAACTCTAGAATCAGTGAGATTGACAATTTGCTTGACTCCATTTAAAACAACTAGATGAACCCCCTGAAAACCTTGAAATATCCAAGGTCGAGTTGGTTGATCTGTAAGTTTTCCTAATTGATTTTTAACTCCTGTCTGGTTCTGTTTTAGATTAGCCCTAAGTTGTCTTTGCCCAATAGTATAGACTAATAAAGATAACCCCATTAACATCGCCATAGTTTCTATTCTTGACGGATATTTTAGAAAAACTGAATCGGCAAAAAATAAAGGGCTACAATAATCTATGACATTCATGGACAGTCTCGGAAAAGATAATTCTCGGCTATCCACAGATAACTTAAATATAAGACTGTCCATGAATGTCTAGGATTTCTCTCGGGATCTTTGA
>JASJEI010000384.1 GCA_030064795.1 Pleurocapsa sp. MO_226.B13
TCGAAATGCCAGCATTGGTTGCTGTATTCGGCTTCAAAGCGCACCGCAGGTGGTTGGCGGGATAATCTTTCTTGATCGTAACCCCACTGTTTGAGATAGCGATTGACGGTAGTTTTTTTGAGTAAGGTGATTTCTGGCAAAGAAGATCCCCAATAAATTAAGATAAGAGGGATAGTGAGCAAGAGCCAGAAAACTGGAGCTCAAGACCCTAAATATGTCCTTAAATCCCTCCCAAGTCGAAGACTTACGTTTAGCATCCTCAAAAATGACCGGAGCTTCTCGTCGAGCCTTTCAAGCTCAAATGACTCTCAAATATTGTGAGGGAAGTGCGCGAAAAGCGGAAAGACTTTTTGGTTGGAGACGAGAAAATGTCCAACTTGGATTAGAAGAAGAACGAAGCGGAATCATCTGTCTGGGGTTACAATCAGCCCATAGTGGAGCGAAAAAATGGGAAGATTCTGAACCCAATGCGGCTCAAGCGTTGCGAGAAATAGCCGAGGCACAAGCCCAACAAAATCCTACGTTTAAGAATCCTATTGCTTATACTCGACTAACCGCAAAAGAGGCTATTCAACAATTAAGAAATCTTGGATATAGTGAGAGTCAAATTCCAGCTCCAAGTACCATGTCTGCCATCTTAAATCGTCTGGGTTATAGATTAAGAAAAATCGTAAAAGCTAAGCCGAAAAAAAAATCCCCCAGACGGATGCAATCTTCGAGAATTTAAACAAAAAAGATAGAAAACAAGACCCCAAAGTGAAGCGTTTAAGTATGGATTGTAAGGGGACTGTAGAGATAGGAGAATATTCTCGTGGAGGTCAAACAAGGGGTTATAATCAAGCTCAAGACCATGATATGGGAATCAAAGAAAAATATATTCGCGCTTGGAATTGTTGACGAAGATGCAGGACAACTTTATGTGAACTTTGGTAGTTCTTATAAAACCAGTGACTTCATGGTGGATAGCGTATCTCAATGGTGGTCAAACCTTGCCGTAAAAGAAAAAAAACAAATAGATGTCATTCAAATCAAAGTCGATAATGGACCAGAAAATAGTGGAATAAGAACTCAATTCTTGAAGAGAATGGTGGAGTTTGCGGACTGGACAGGGAAATCTATTCAGTTACTTTACTTTCCCCCTTATCGCGCGTAAATATAATCCCATTGAAGGCGGTACGGGGAATTTTAGAACAACAAAGGACATGGAACACTCCTGAGAAACGTTGAAACGATGTTAGCTTGGGCACAAAGTATGACTTGGAAAGGATTGAAGCCTGTTATTAATCTAAGTCAAAAAATTTACCAAAAAGGAATTTCTTTAACGAAAAAAGAGATGAAAGAAATTGAAAAACGGCTACTGCGAAATCCCAACTTACCTAAATGGGATATTCTCATGTTTACCCAGTTAGTTTCTAGGTGCTTTCAATCCCTATGTCTGATTAATGCTGTTTAGATTCGGTTGGCATAAAACCAAATTAGATTAGCGTAAAAGTTACACCAATTACAATTTCTCAAAAAAATCGTCCAAGGAAAATCCCTATCTTCCATAGTTCTCTTGCTATAGAAGAGAACTATTTGTCATCACCTCTACTCTTGGGACAATATCAGGGGAGTAGTTAGCGAACAATGTCCGCTAACTACTCCCCCCCTGTTCCCTTTATTTGGCGGCAGTCCCAAGTCCAACCGATGGCAGAAAAGGGGATCTTCTTTGCCAGAAATCACCTTACTATCCCCCCTATCATAGTAAATACAATCCGATTGAGCGAACCTGGGGAGTTCTGGAAAATCATTGGAATGGAAATATCTTAGATGAGATTTCTACCGTCATTAATTTTGCTCAAACTATGAAATGGAAAGGTTCTCATCCTACAGTTAAGTTAATAACCGAAACTTATCAAACGGGAGTTAAACTCACAAAACGAGAAATGAAAGAAGTCGAAAATCAAATCCAACGTTTACCCGAACTAGGTAAATGGTTTGTCGATATTTTTGATAATTCCGTTTAATTATAATGGCGAAAAAGCTTACAGCATAAAGTCTTCCGAAGATGTAGCGGAGGGGAAGCCCGAGAAAATTGATACAATGCGTACGCGCAGTGCCAGGCTACGCCCGAGCGCGCTCCTTAGATTCTTCAAATCCCGAGCGCTTTGTTATCTAGGCGAGCGCCTAAAATTGTTCCTCTGTCTCCTGTTAAACGACTGAAAGCCTTGTTGTAGAGAGTCGAATATTTAATTGGGTTTGATCCAAGTTATCGTAATACATACGCTAACAAAACTCTCTTTCCCCACACTTTTTTTCGTTCACCCTAATTCTGGCATGATTTTTTCTTTGGAAGTCCCTTATTGTAGTTTGGATCGGGCGATATTATTTCTTAAGGATCAGTATGCGGTAGGTACGGTAGAAGTAAAGATAGTTTTGTAGTATCTGCGATCGCCAATGAAAACAGATAACTTAGAAGAATTCTCGCAATTACTGAAGCAATACAATCAATGTTTCTACGAGCGAGATCTTGAATCCCTCAGAAATATGTATGTTCCAGATGGTAAAGTTATCTATTTTGATAACCATGCCAATTGTGACTCATCCAATCTGGAAACACATCTAACTAAGGTAAAAAAGTTTTTTGATAGTGGCACAATTGTCGAATTGTTGAGTGAAAATTTAGCTGTTTGTCAATTTGGAGATGCAGCCTGTATGGTTGTAACAGTTAGATATAGCGATAATCCTCAACCTGGAGTTAGAGCCAGTTTTTTTCTAGAAAAACATCTCTTGCAATGGAAAATTAGACACATTCACTTTTCCACTAATCCTAATGAAGTAAAAACCTAAGAGCGATCGCTTTATTGAAAGAACAGTATGCGATCGCTCCGGTGGAGATTAAAATAAGATAGGCAGAATTTGTGTTCATTAAAAATGAACTGCATAGAATACATAAAGCTTGATGAAGTAAATCCTAAAGAGTTTGTACTATTACTAAATAAACAAAAGATCAGAAAACATTTAATAGATCATCAGTTGTTTGATATAGAGACAGTAAAAGCGTGGATAGAGACAAAAATTGAGGTGGATTCCTCTAAGGGTTGTAAAGTACGAGCCATCGTTGTAAATCAGCAGCTTGCTGGTTGGTGTGGAATACAACTTGAAGACGGAAAATATGAAATTGCAATTGTCATTGATAATAACTATTGGGGTCTAGGAAGAAAAATATTTCGTGAAATAATGGTCTGGGCAAAAGAGTTTGGTCATAAAACGGTTTTTATACACTTTCTTTATACAAGACCAGAATATAAATTTTTCCGAAAAATCTCGAAAAATGTTTATAAAAGTGAGCTTTTTGGGAACAAATTCACAACTTACGAGATAGCAGTAGAATAGAGTTGCCTAAACAATTGCTACACTACCAGTAACACGAGGAACAAAGGCGTAGCACAATGTCTCACGAAGATTTTACACTCCAGCATCGCACAATCGGGAAAGTCGCAGCTTGGGGAGTATTCTTTCTTGGGGTGATATACGCTGTTACAACAGTTCTCGGATTTCTTTCTCTCAAATCGCCTCAAGACCCAATCGGTGAACCTTTTTTTACCATCATGGAACTACTCATCCTCTTGATGACACCATTGATGGTGGTGGTCATGATTGCAGTTCACGCTTACGCTTCAATGTCCGTCAAGGCATATAGTTTCACTGCACTTATTTTTATGATTCTTTTGGCGGGTATTACCTCCAGCGTCCACTTGGTTATTTTGACAGTAAGCCGTCAGATTGAAGTTACAGCATCGGACTGGGTTTCTTGGCTCTTTTCTTTTAAATGGCCATCTGTGGCATATGCGTTAGACATCCTAGTATGGGACTGGTTCTTTGCCCTCTCAATGTTTTTTGCTGCGCCTGTATTCGGAGTAGGTAGACTGGAAATAACGGTGCGGAATCTTATGGTTGTTAGTGGTGTCCTGAGTCTTTCGGGGTTGATTGGCGTGCCACTAGAAAATATGCAAGTCCGAAATATTGGAATTATTGGTTACGGTGTGGTGACTCCTATTGTATTTTTGCTTTTGGGCGTAGTTTTCGGGCGCACCCAACATCATTAAGTGTGCGTTATTGTGGGTGGGAAAAAGCGATCGCACTTTTAAAGGAACAGTATGCGGTAGGTCAGGGCTATTTCATTCTCGCGACTCTACATTTTGAGAATCTCCCGTAGGGCAACTATCGCCTTACTGCGCTCGTTGACCCCAAGTTTGGCGTAGATACTACTTGTATAGTTTTTCACCGTACCAATTGACAAAAACGTCTTGGCACAGATTTCTTTGGCATTAAAACCTAAAACGATTTGTTGGGCGATTTCTAATTCACGTTCGGAAAAGCCTAAATCCTCCAACTCGATCGAGCGATCGCCAGTAGGTTGCTGAATCTGACGGATATTACTGGCTAATTTGTTTGCCACTCGTCCAGTGAGCAGTAAATTTCCCGATAGTGCCTCATAAATCGATTCAATTAGACGTTTACCACCAATATCTTTGAGAAGATAACCCGAAGCTCCATAATGGAGAGCATCAATGATAAAGTCATCATCATCAAAGGTGGTGAGAATTAAAACAGTAAGTTGGGGGAATAGAAGTTTGATTTGCTCCGTAGCAGCTACACCACCCATTCCAGGCATTCTAATATCCATTAATACGACATCAGGAAAGCTGGCTGAAGGTTCTGAAATTGAGTTAAATCGAGTAACAGTTAACTTTTGTAATGCCTCTAAAATTTCTTCTCCCGAAGAAGCAGTTAAAACCACAGTAAAATCTTCATGAATACTGAGTAAGGCTCGAAGACCAGTAATCATGGATGGTTGATCGTCAACTAGGGCAATCTTAATCATAGACTTCTTCTGGCTCTATAACTTTACTAAAGGGTTTGAGGGCAAAAGCCGATCTAATGTAAGAGGCATCAATACTTGAAGACTAAATCCAGCTTGCTCTTGAGTTTCAATCGATAAAGTACCCCCCAATGCTACAACCTTTTGTCGCAGGTGGGTTAAGCCAAATCCAGGTTTAAAGAATTTTGTGCCATTTCCATTATCGATAATTGTTAAAGCGATAGATTCTTGAGCAGTTTCGGTAAAGGCAATCTGAATCTGGCTGGCTTGACTATGTTTGAGAGTATTAGTAATTCCTTCACGAACCAAACTGTAAAGAACATATTCCTGAATAGGTAATAAATCTACCGTAATCAGATACTGAAGCTCAATTGCCACAGATGTTTGTCTTCTCACTCGCTCGCTCAATTGCATCAGACTTTCTTTTAGGTTAGTACAATCACCTAGAGTGTCGGTTTTTAAAGCGCGAACGGTTTGGCGAATATCTCCCAAACCTGCTTGAAGTTGTTCGCGCACCGATTCCAAAAGAGCGATCGCTTCAGTAGGACGTTTATTAAGTATCTAGGCAAAATTAATTGTATATTCTGTTCCAAAATCTTTTAAAACTTTTTCCACATATTCAACTAAATTTTTCCAGCTAAAATATGCTTCTTCTTCAATCCACTCATATTTCATAAATCTCCAGAGAGTTTCAATCAAATTGAGTTGTGGAGAATAAGTGGGTAACCAAAAAATTTCCAATTTTTTCTGTTGCCATTCTGATATTTTTTTCTCAAAAGCTTTGCTTCTATGAATGGGAGCATTGTCTATAACTACAACAGTTCGTTTGTTGATTTTCTGAACATAGTTATCTAAAAATTTAATCACTATATCACTAGTTATTTTAGTTTCAAATATATAAGACTCCAAATCATTATTTCTAGTTAATAAACCGATGACATTTAGCCGTTTACTTTTATTAGTTTTGAACCCGGATATCTCTGATTTATCTTGCCAACCACAAAGGCGCTTAGTTCGCCGCATGTAGGAACATATGGCGTTAAACAAAACCCGCTTTCATCTAAATATCTTAAATCTAAAAACCCCTGGTCAGATAGCTTTTTCAAGGCTGGCAGAATTTGTTTTTTATTCTCATATAATTCTGGGTCTGGTTCTCCTCCCACTCTTTTTCTAATTCTTTTCCATTTCATTCCCAGACATTTTACCCCCCTCTTGATTGTGTCTTGGCTAGCAAAGATGTCCCATTCTTTTTTGATTTTCTCTTGCACTCTTCCTAACTTTTTTGGTGTTTCTTTGACCCAATCTTTGATGATTTTTTGTTGTAAGGGATCGAACAGCTTTTGACGACCTCGCCCTTCACGGTTAGATAATCCAACTAATCCTAAATCTTCCCAATTATTCAACCAATTATAAATTGTGTTTCGACTAACTTGAAAGATTATCATTAATTCTGATATTTTATATTTTTGATAACTCAGTAGAATACAATGCGCTCTTTGTCTTACTTGATAATATTTACTTTCCTTGTAAATTCTTTTCAATAGTTTTGCTGTATCTTTTGTTAAGCCTTTGATATATCTCATTTTAG
>JASJEI010000009.1 GCA_030064795.1 Pleurocapsa sp. MO_226.B13
ACTCGACCCTGCCAATCTTAAACTAGAGATTACCGAGAGTATGATGATGGACGACGTTGAAAATACGATTATTTTACTCAATCAGCTAAGAAAACTGAAGATCGAGATTAGCCTGGATGATTTTGGCACGGGGTTCTCATCCTTTAGTTACTTACATCGTTTTCCGACCAATACTTTGAAAATAGATCGCTCTTTTGTGAGTAATATGAAGCAAGGGGCGAAGAATATAGAAATTGTCAATACAATTACGATCTTGGCTCATAAGTTGGGTATGAATACGATCGCCGAAGGAATCGAAACTGAAGAAGAGAAAGAGATTCTTCAAGGCTTTAACTGTGAATACGGACAGGGTTATTTTTTTGCTAAACCCTTATCAAAAGAAGATGCTACGGAGTTGTTTGTCAAGCAAACGCAATGGTAAGTTTTCCAGAATGAAGAATGAATTGAGATGGTGGTTGAGACAGCGTTTAATTGTTGCAGTTATAGTTTCTCTGGTTCTAACTGGTTTTGGCTGTCAACAAAATGTAGTGGTGCAGTCGGAGAGTGGTAAGAGAGAAAAGATCGCTACTATGTATCGAGAGTATGCTCGCAAGTTTCCTCTAGTCGAAGCAATTGCAGTCGAGGAGTTACAGCAGCTACAGCAACAGGGCAAAAATCTTGTCTTGGTCGATGTGCGATCGCCAAAAGAACGAGCAGTGTCAATTATACCTGGGGCAATTACTAAAGAAGAATTTGAGGAAAATTTTGAGCAGTATGTTAGTAGTGATGCGGTAGTGGTTGCCTACTGTACGATTGGTTATCGTAGCGGTAAGTACGCAGAAAAATTAAGACAGCAAGGAATCGAGATCTTTAATCTGGAGGGGAGTATTTTAGCCTGGAGTCATATTCGCGGAAAATTGGTGGATGCTGCTGGTGCGACTAACAAAGTTCATGTTTTTGGTCGTCAATGGCAACTTACGGCAGATAATTATCAACCAGTTTGGTAATTGGTTTTAATCTCAAGGGAAAAGTTAGTTAAAAGCGGGAAATTGGGCAAACTAGATCGGTCAAGCTGATTTGCTGTTTATTTTTATTCCTGCTATGTCTTCCAAGTTTAGACAACGTTGCTTATTATGGTTGGTCTTCGTCGTATTGGGATTATCAATTAGCTTGTTTTCTCATATCTACCCCATCTCTTCAGTCGTAGCTACAGTTGTCCCTGCCGATACAGTAGTCGATACTCAAGATACTGCGGAGTTGGAAACACGAGCAAAGTATTATTATTCCATCGAGCAGTTTGAGCGGGCGATCGCTTTTTGGCAACAGGCTCATCAAATTTATCTTCGTTCTCAAGATCTTCTCAGTCAAAGCAGAGTATTAAGTAATTTAGCTTTAGCTCACAGTCAATTGGGTAATGGGCAACAAGCACAACAAGAAATAACTGCCAGTTTAGATTTATTGGCGCGAGATTCCAACCTTATTTCTGGGGATAAAACCCCCGTGCTAGCTCAAGTTTTAAATAATCAGGGAATTGTAGAACTAAATCTAGGCAATACTCAAGCAGCGATCGCAGCTTGGCAACAGGCTGAGGTTAATTATCAACGAGTAGGAGACGATTTGGGAGTTATTAGAACTACAGTCAATCTAGCTAGTGCCTATAAGCAATTGGGGTTGTATCGTCGGGCATTTAAAACTTTAAGCAGAGTCGAAGCAAATTTAGTCCGACAACCAGATTCTTTGCTCAAAGCTACGGGTTTGAGGAGTTATGGAGATATTTTACGTCTTGTCGGTCAGAGCGAGCGATCTCGTCAGATCTTACAAACCAGTCTTGAGGTGGCATCAAATTTAGAGAACGTTAATCAAGAGGTGAAAACTACGATCGCCTTGGGTAAAACCTATAAGGCGATCTACCCCGACAAAGCTTTGGAAATATACGATCGGGGGTTAAAGACGTGCGATCGAGCTTCCAGTTGCCTAGAAACTGACTTACCTCTACAAGTTTATTTAGCAAAATTAAATTTATTATTAGATATTTCCAAATGGCAACTAAGTCAAGAGTTAATCGCACCTATTCAAGCGGAATTCGCTCGTCTACCCTATAACCGAGTCAATCTAGACAGAAAAATCAATTTTTCTCGTAATTTAGTTGAATTACGCCATCAATTTGCCCAAAAAGCTCAAAACCAGAGAAGAATTCCTGAATTGTCAGCGATCGAGGAATTTTTATCAGCTACGACTCAACAGGCAAAAGCGATCGATTACAAAAAAGCTCAGTCCTATAGTTGGGGTTTGCGAGGACAGATCGCAGCAGAATTACAAGACTGGGAGCGGGCATTAAAATACACCCAACAGGCTCTAGTTCTAGGTCAGAGATTAAATGCCCCCGAAATCGTCTATCTCTGGCAATGGCAACTAGGTAAAATCAATCGAGCTTTGGGAAATCGGACTAGAGCGATCGCTCATTATTCTCGTGCGGTGGAATTATTGAAATCTTTAAGTCAGGATTTGGTCGCGATCGACCCTGACGTACAGTACTCCTTTCGCGAGGGAGTCGAACCAGTTTATCGGGAGTTAGTCAGTTTATTGTTAACAACTGATGCAGAAGGACAGATCGCTCAGGCTAATTTAGAAGGAGGAAGAGAAGTAATCGAATCTCTTCAGTTAGCAGAGCTAAATAATTTCTTTCGGGAAGCCTGTTTAGATGCTCAAATTGTCGATATCGATCGCATAGATCCCACTGCTGCCGTTATTTATCCCATTATTTTGGGCGATCGCCTAGAAGTAATTCTCAGTTTACCCCATCAACCCTTACAACACTATGCAGCGGATATCGACCGAGATCGGCTAGAAGCAATTATCAAACAGTTTCGCCAGAATATTGTCATCCGTAGCCGTCGTAATTTTTATCGTCCAGCGCGTCAACTATACGATCTATTAGTTCGTCCTGCATTAGAAGATCTGGCTCGCAATCAAATCAAAACCTTAGTTTTTGTTCCCGATGGAGCGTTGCGCAATATTCCCTTCTCCGCTTTACATGATGGTCAACAATATCTGATCGAAAACTACAATATTGCTCTTACTCCTGGACTACAATTATTGTCTCCTCGTCCTCTAGAACAAATCGAATTAAAAACCATCGCTGCGGGAATAACTGAGAGCAGACAAGGTTTTTCTGCATTAAACTACGTCGATTCCGAGCTAGAAGAAATTAAAGATACAGTAGATAGCATTTTACTACTCGATCGCGAGTTTACGGTCGAGTCGCTACAGCGAAAAATTAAATTCTCCGACTATCCGATCGTTCATATTGCTACTCACGGTCAATTTAGCTCCTCTTTAGAAGATACTTTTATTATTACTTGGGACGATCGCATTAATATCGATCGCTTAGATAGCATTTTACAAACCAGAAACCCCGATCGAGATGACGCGATCGAGCTATTGGTTTTGAGTGCCTGTGAAACAGCAGCAGGAGATAAGCGTGCTGCATTGGGACTAGCAGGAATTGCCGTTCGTGCTGGTGCTAGAAGCACCCTGGCTACTCTCTGGTCGGTCAACGACCGTGCTACTACTAAGCTGATGAGCAATTTCTATCACCAGCTATCAGACAAACACCTCGCTAAAGCAGATGCCGTCAGGCAAGCTCAATTATCTCTGCTACATAGTCCTGGTTACGAACATCCTTTTTATTGGTCTGCTTACGTATTGTTGGGGAATTGGCTTTAGGAGTTCGGAGTGATGCATTTTTGTCTTATCTAAATCGTAAGTTTGGATTACGGGTTAAGATTTGAATATTTAATTTTAGGGCTAGTTTTGGCTAATCTAAATCGTTTAAGCAGCTAGTTATCTTGATTGGTATGTTTTTAAGACCTTTGAACCTGATATCGTTAACTTTGATCGCTTTCATGGTTGCTCCGACTCCCGCATCGGCGCAGAGAAAATTCTCTTATCAGATTGCTCAAGTAAATCAGCTAGAACTAAATAATCTACTTTTGAAGGGAAAACAATATGTACGAGCAGAAGATTATGATAAAGCTCTAGAAACTTACGAACAGGCAGCAGTTTTAGATCGAGCTAATCCTCGAATTTTTTCGGGTATAGGTTACGTCCAAACCCTAAGAAAAGACTATGGTGCAGCAGCATCCGCTTACAAACAGGCGATCGCCTTGGCTCCAGATAACCCCAAACTCTACTATGCTCTAGGTTATAGCTTAGGTAAGCATGGCGAACATATCGCAGCAGCATCCGCTTACGAAAAGGCAATTGAGTTAGAGCCAGAAAATATCCAGAATTACATCGGTTTGGGATTGGTTTTATTAAGGGCCGAAGAATACGACCGAGCGATGGCAGCCTATAAACAAGTTTTAGTTTTAGACCCCGATTATGAACCAGCTTATCGAGTCATCTCTCGCATTTTACTCGAACGAGAGCTTTACCCCGAAGCGATCGCCTTTTTGATACCAGCCGTCGGCAAGTATCCTCAGTCGGAAGACTTACAGCTAAAATTGGCTGAGGCTTTTGTTAATCAAGGAGATTTAGCAGCAGGTTTAGAGGCATTAACCAGAGCTAAAGAGAACAATCCTCAAAATTACTCGATCTATCTTAAATCTGGAAAAATTCTCTATCAACAGGGAGAATTAAACGCAGCTTTGGCAGAATATCAACAGGCAGCCAGACTTAGCTCCAATGCTCCAGATGCAATTGCTGGACTAGGTAAAACCTATTTAGCTCAAGAAAATTATCTTCAAGCTATTATTAATTTTCGTAACTTAACCGAGATTGAACCCAATAATCCTAGGGGGTATCACAGTTTGGGTATTGCTCTCAAAGCCCGAAATAGAAATTCTGAAGCGATCGCTGTCTTAAATCAGGCTTTAGCATTATATAAACATGAAGACAACAACCGAGAAGCCGAGAATATTGCTATCTTAATTGACGAGATTGAAGCAGAAAAGTGAAAGTAATATTACTGCCAGTGGTGGATTAGTTACTTATAATTAATTAACAATTTACTTTATGTAGTATTATTTACTATCTATATATCTTTTGAAGACATGGAGATCATCGAGACTGTTGCCCAATTGAAGTCTCAATTGAAGGAGATTGAGTTACAAGAGCAAATCAATCAACAAGAACAGGCAAAAATAAATCAACGCATAGCAGAGCTAGAAAACGAACTAGAGCAACAACATCAAAGGCGCAATCAATTGGATGAGGAGGCTTTGAGGCTTTATACCGCAGCGGAAGAATTGAGACCTAAATTAGATAAGTTAGTACGTATTGCTAATTTGTCTAAAGAGTTTTTAGAATTACATGAAGAATGTCAAGATAATCAAGATTTATTAAATACGTTATATTCTTCCGTATCTGGTATTTCAATTGAAGATAATCCATCTCTCTACAATAGATCGCACTCTAGCTCGATCAAAATAGAATCTCTAGAGGAAGAACGCTCTAAATCTGCTAACTACTCTATTTCTATAGATGAAATCAAACAAGCTTTGCCTAATGCCGAGAAGATTTATCAGCAACTGGTAGCTGGCTATCTAGAAGAGTACAAAACCTATCAAAATTATATTGTTGATGGCTTGGATTTAATTTGGTACGCAGTAGCCTTTATTGCTTTTGGTCGTTCTTCCTACCGTAAAATGAGTTTTAAGTACCATCCCGATTACGATGGCTCAGAAATGGCAATGCAGTTAATCAATACTGCCTGGTCTATTTCTCAAAGTTTTTCTCAAGAGTCTGAGGATAAATCGGATTGAGCTTTGTGTTTGCTGTGTAATTAGCTGCTAACTTCATTTCCCGCTCACAAGCATACTAGTTCTGATATACTATACTGACTGGCAAATTTAATCTTAAAAAGAGTTAAATGAGCGGTAAGCTTAAAACCGCAAGCTATAAGCTATTAGATAATCGGGGATATTTTAATCCTGTTTAGCTAGAAAAGTTATGAGTGTATGTCTTCAGAGATTCAGACTCTACCAGATGAGGTAATTGACCTAATAGCAGCGGGAGAGGTTATAGATTCCCTAGCAGCAGTAGTAAGAGAACTAGTCGAAAACTCTTTAGATGCGGGAGCGACCAGAATTACGATCGCCCTAGATCTGCAATCGTGGCAAGTGCAGGTAACAGACAATGGCAAGGGAATGTCCCTAGAAGATCTGAGGATCTGTATTCAACCCCACAGCACCAGCAAAATTCGTACCTGTAAAGATCTGTGGCGCATTACCAGTTTGGGCTTTCGAGGCGAAGCTCTTCATAGTATCGCTCAGGTGGCAGATTTAACTATCTGTAGTCGAACCAAAAATAGATCGGAGCCAATAGGCTGGAAAGTCAGATATCAAGAAGGTAAATCGAGCCAAGAATCGGCAGTGGCGATCGCCCCTGGTACAATAGTGACTGTTTCCAATCTGTTTGCTAAAATTCCCGTCCGTCGTCGTGGTCTACCCCCAATTGCGCAACAATTAAAGGCAATTCAAAAGCTAATTTATCAAATAGCTCTATGTCATCCTCAAACTACCTGGCAGATCGAGCAAAATAATAGTGCCTGGTTTAAGATTAGTCCAGGAATGACAGCAAGAGATGTTTTGCCCCAGTTTCTGAGAAAAGTTAGCAGCAGCGATGTAGAGTATCTCAAATTAGAAACTCCTACCCCTTCAAAAGAACATAACCCCCCTCCCTCAACTATTGAGCTAGCTATTGGTTTACCAGACCGCTGTCATCGCCATCGAGCAGATTGGGTAAAAGTATCGGTGAATCATCGTTTAGTGCGATCGCCAGAACTCGAACAAACTATTCTAGACAGTATGGCGAAAACCCTACCCCGCGATCGCTTTCCAGTCTGTTTTGTACATCTTCACACCTGTCCGAGTCAAATAGACTGGAATCGTCATCCAGCTAAAACCGAAATTTATCTTCATTCGCTTCCCTATTGGCAACAAGAAGTCAGTAAAGCAATTGCGCAAGCCTTAAAACTGAATTACAATCATCTACCCGATGCAGTCGGCGATCGCCGAATTGGTAAAATGCTACAAGTAGCAGAAGCTTCTGGGAAATATCAAATCGACCGCAATCTGGCAGGAGAACTAACCAAGCAACCCACCCCCAAACCTCAGATCGCCTCTCTAAAGCTCAAAGCCGTAGCCCAAGTCAACAAAACCTATATCGTTGCCGAACACCCTTCTGGAGTCTGGCTGGTCGAACAGCATATTGCCCACGAGAGAGTGCTATACGAACAACTACAAGACTGTTGGGAGTTAGTCCCCCTAAAACCCCCGATAACTTTAGAATATTTAAGACCGAGACAAATAGAACAATTACAAAGAATAGGAATTGAGATCGAGCTATTTGGCGATAATATCTGGGCGGTTCGTAATGCACCCAAAGCACTAGCAAATAGAGATGATTGTGCTGCTGCTTTAATTGAATTAAGTTGGGGAGGAGATTTGCGATCGGCTCAGGTAGCTACCGCCTGTCGTAGTGCAATTCGTAATGGTACAGACATGAACCTAGAGGAAATGCAAAATTTGTTAGATCTTTGGCAAGCTACTCGTACTCCCCGTACTTGCCCCCATGGTAGACCGATTTATCTACCTCTGGAAGAATCTTCTCTGTCTCGGTTTTTCCGTCGTCATTGGGTGATTGGTAAGAGTCATGGGATTTAATTAAGGAATGAGGAAGGAGGAGCAAGGAGCAGTGATAGCTTAGAGCTTTTTGATAAGATAAAACTTATTGCAATAATAATTTTTAAAATATGAATAATCCCGAAACAGATGTTAAAGACCGTAGCTTTGGGGCTTTGATTTATCTATTTCCCCTAGTTTATTCCTTACCTTTTGGAATCGCACTTTTAACTCAATTTCCTTGGTTATACCCATTCTTTTCCCCTCTAGTAGCTATCTATGGCATTACCAACAGCTTGCCTTTTGCCAGTTTGATTATTTTCTTTGGTTTGTGGTTTGCGGTAGTCAGAAATGATAATGTCAGTTATTTTTTACGCTTCAACGCCATGCAAGCTATTTTGCTCAATATTATCCAAATCTTGTTTAGCTTAATTATGGGAATTTTTGCCCCTGCCTTTGGCGCGCAAAGCTTAATTACTGAAACTCTAACTAACACGATTTTTATGGGTAGCGTGGTGGCTTGTTTCTACTGCATTTTTCGTTCGATTCAAGGACAGTATGCAGAACTTCCCGCTCTTTCTGAAGTTGTATCCTCTCAAATTCGGTAGGGTAAATTTTTAGACTAGTTGAATTTGGATGACGTTAACTTTGTCTAAGATGAGCAAATCCTAACAAATATCTGAATTTACAATATATGGTGTACCGCTCGAACATTAGGGGTTAACTATGAAGGACTTTAATGTAACTGACGAACTATATTGGACACCCCAAGCCCAAGCAAAATTAAAAATGATTCCTTTCTTTGTTCGTCCTCAAGCACGGCAAAGAATCGAAGCAATGGCTCGCGCTGCCCAATTAGAAGAAGTAACTGCCGAAATAGTTTTACAGGCTAGAGCAGAATACGGACAATAGCCGCTCGCTAATTTTTTGATTAGATCGCTCGTATGTTTGGTATCTTGCTGAGTATAGAATCAAAATTTAATCTCAAAGCACGATGTCTATCGATAGCCTGTGGCATATTGAACGCAGTCAAAAAATATTGCGCCAATATCCCGAAATCAAACAATATTTTGGCAACTATCCCCCTTCTGTTTTGGCGATCGCTTTTTTAGTATCTCTACAATGGTTCGTGGCTTGGTTGGTCAGGGATTTATCCTGGTGGCAAGTAGGAGTGATCGCCTTTTTGGTAGGGCAATTTATTTTACACTCACTAGGGGTTTTCGTCCATGAAGCAGCCCACAATTTAATCTTTAAAAGTAAGCTAGGGTCAAACCTGGCTTTATTTTTGATTGTTTGTGGTTCTCTTTCTTTTGGGGAGTCACTTACTTATATCGCAGTACACGGTAAAACCCATCATCTACAGCTTAATGATTATCAATACGACCATGAGTTATGGGATCGTAATTTAGTCGAGTTTGCCAACAATCATCTTGCTTGGCGTATATTAGAAAGTCTGGTACAGCTTTTACCTGGGGGTGTAATTATTACCGATGCAATCGTCTCCCTGTTATTTAAAGCCGATAGCCGTCAAGTCAAATCTGCCCAGATTTCTACTTCCTTCAATATTTTGTTAACCTTGACTAGCTTGTCTCTTTATATTCTGGCTTGGTTTGCTATTAGCCCTCAAGCCAGCTTATACCTATTCTGGAGTCTGACTTTAATGGCAAGCAATTGGGGTATAACCTTTCGGGGTCAATCTATTGCCGAACATCATATCTATCAGCAGGGTAAAACTTTCTCTACCTATAGTTGGACGAATATACCCTTCTTTAATACTGGTTATCACGACGAACATCATACTTTTCCTCAAGTAGCTTGGATACACCTACCCAAAATCAAGAAAATTGCCCCAGAATACTTTAAAAACAATAATCCCTATTCTTATTTTCAATGGTGGTGGTGGTGGGCAAAATCAATCTTTACTCCTGTGCGCTACAACCGTTACTTTCCTTAGTCGGAAATTACCCATCAACATGAGCTTGAGTACCAGCAGCCCCTAAATGTGAGAATTAAGGAGTCACGTAGTAATAAGTTTCCCATTTATGCATATTAATTGAAAGATATAATTTTTGCTGGTCAAAGCATGAGGTTATTTAATCCTTGTTCAAATTAACCTGAAATAGGAAAGTTATTTGTGCGCGACTCCTTAGATTATCTGAAAAATAATTTCGGCTATTACGACGAAATAATCGGTTTTTTCTTGGCAAGATATAGTTATTGATTTCGCAAAGATTCAAGCTAGCTTGAATCTTATTTGATTTTTTCATTTTTATTCATTAGTTGTCAGATCGGTTTTGGATCGGCAGCTAAATTGGTAGTGTAATAAATAGTAATACTAATTTCTTAAAGTCTAGCTTCAGATGAAGGGACAGAAAGGGTAGTAAAGGAATATTCTTGAGAAGTCACCGTTGGTCAAAATTCATTAATAATTCCATGCCTTATCGGTTTGATAATTGCAATAAATGTTATTATCTTAGGTTGTAAACAGCGCAGAAATATGGCTCTGCAACAGGAAATACTATTCTAAAATTTCCTGAGATTCTAAGATATCAATACAATTACTAACTACAAAAGAAAGATCGCACACCATGATTCACGATATATTTATGCCCGCCCTCAGTTCGACCATGACCGAAGGTAAGATTGTGGAGTGGACAAAATCTCCTGGGGACAAAGTAGAAAAAGGAGAAACGGTCTTAGTGGTAGAGTCGGACAAAGCCGATATGGACGTAGAATCTTTTAACGAAGGTTATCTGGCTGCGATTATGGTCGAAGCAGGACAAGAAGCACCTGTAGGTAGTGCGATCGCCCTAATAGCCGAAACCGAAGCAGAAATTGAAGAGGCAAAAAAACAGGCAGCATCACATCAAGGAGGTAAGAGCGCACCAGCCCCAGCAGCCCCAGAAGCAGTTACTGCCCCCGCAACAGCTCAAGCAGCTACTACTACCAAGGCAGATAGTAATGGTAGCAGCAATTCTGGCAGAGTTGTCGCCTCTCCCAGAGCCAAAAAGTTAGCTAAACAGCTTGGTGTAGATCTCAAAACTCTTCAGGGCAGCGGCCCCTACGGACGGATTACTGCTGGTGATGTCGAGCAAGCTTCAGGTAAAGCCGTAACTAGCCCGACCAAACCCGCTCCCCGCGTCTCTACTCCTGCGGTTGCTCCTACTCCAAAACCTACTATAGCTCCGCCAACTCCTGTAGCTGCACCTGTTAGTGTAACTCCTGGTGAAACTGTACCGCTCAATACTTTACAAAAAGCAGTGGTACAAAACATGGTAGCAAGTTTGCAGATGCCTACTTTCCACGTAACTTATACCATTACCACCGATGCTCTAGACAAGCTCTATCAGCAGATTAAATCCAAAGGGGTAACGATGACGGCTTTACTCGCCAAAGCGATCGCAGTTACGCTCCAAAATCATCCCATAGTTAATGCCAGCTATACTCAAGATGCAATTAACTATAGTTCTGAAGTTAATATTGCGGTAGCAGTAGCTATGCCCGACGGTGGTTTGATTACTCCTGTATTGCGTAATGCCGACCAAATAGATATTTATTCTCTATCTCGCACTTGGAAAGATTTAGTCAACCGAGCTAGAGCGAAACAACTCCAACCAGAAGAATACAGTACTGGTACTTTTACCCTCTCTAATTTAGGAATGTTTGGCGTAGATAATTTTGACGCGATCTTACCCCCAGGACAAGGCTCGATTTTAGCTGTGGGTGGTTCAAAACCTCAATTGGTTGCTGATGAAATTGGCATGATGGGTGTCAAACGCCAAATGAAGGTCAATATTACTTGCGATCATCGCGTTATCTATGGGGCGCAAGCAGCAGCTTTCCTTAAGGATCTAGCAACTCTGATTGAAACTAATGCTCAATCTTTAACTCTTTAAACCTTGAGAGTAAATTAGCTTTTGGCTGAAATTAAAAAAAGGCGATCGCTTTTTAGTTAAGGCGATCGCCCAAATTCTCAATTGTCTATTTTAACTAAGATCTTCTTCTACTAGAACTAGATAAAAAGAACAAGATCGTACCAAGACAGATTAGTCTAATGCCGTCGGAAGTCAGAGTTGCCCAAATCGCTCCATATATGCCAAAAATGGGAATTAACCAAATATTTAAAAACACATTGGCGATCGCTGTAACTACCTGGACTATGCTGCGACTCTTTTGATATCCCGAACCTGTCAAAGTATTAGCAACTAGTAACTGCAAACCATTAAGCAAGGGAAGAGGAGCTAGCCAACGCAAAGTAGAGATAGCATTTTGATATTCAGCACCCAAAATTTTCGGTACTAAAGGCGCGAAAGCTTGAAATGCGCCCCAACAAACAAGACCGTAGACGAAAATTGTTGGCAGCAATTTTTTAGCAAAATTAAGACAGTTGGTTAGACCCAGAGAACCCTGCTGAAAAAATCTAGGGTAACTAGCATTGAACAGAGATATCATGGGAATATCGCCGATGTTGATAAAACGGTAAGCCGAACCATAGATTCCCGTAGCGTCTAAAGTTGCCATACTCGCCAGCATAGTTTTATCAATGTTATTATTGATATTATTTGCCGACATACCAATAGAAAAATAAATTCCTCTGACCATATCTGACTTGATTCTAGATAATTTTAGGCTAGGCTTGTCAACTTTTTGATTAATAGTTAAAAAAGCGATCGCGCTGACTGTCAATGAAGAGAAAAAGTAGAGTATAGACCAGGAGTTCATGACTAGATTGTTGGAAAAATCTAGCTCGTTCATCAGAACAGTTAAACACAAGATCGCTATAAGTTTACCGATCGTATTTATAACTATTAGCTGAGCAGCCTTGTGTACCAAACCCACGGTTCTTAGAGCTTTGTTGCTCGCTTCTTGCAATCCCAACCAGAGTAAATCGGCAATTAACAGAAAAGCGATCGCCAACTGCGAAATATTGCGAGGAAAAATTACTTGGGTCAATAACAGTAAACAGATAGTTATACCTATGCTATTGATTACTAAGATCAGCAAAGTATTTCCCCAGTAACTAGAAAAAGCTTGACGATTTACCGACACCTCTTTGACTAAGATGTCATCACTACCAAGACAAACAAAGGGAAATACTAAGGAGGCTAAGGCAGAAACTCCGACGAAAGAGCCATAGTTTTCTGGACCTAACGAACGAGCCAAAACCACAAAATAAGCTGCTTGGACTAATACATTGATTAATCTGGCAATTAATATCCAGGAAGTATCTTTGAATAATGACTTATTAGCGAGTTGGATAATTTTGGCTTTGGTCTTATTCAGATTCATTATTTTCAAGATTTGGGTAGATCTATTATTATGTAACGCCCCTGGTTTAGTAAAACATCACCAAGTCACCAATCTCAACTAGATCGTTTCAGCGAGCATTTTTTATTGGCAGGAGTGGTAGGCTGGTTCGAGAATCGTATTTAGATCGCAAGTTCAATTTGTCATCCCCTTTTCCCAACTTATTTCATCCTGAATGTCTTCCCTTGAAATCAAGAATTTTTCGTCAGTTCGAGGTTCGATCTTCAATGTTTAATCTTCAATAAACGGTCAAAGCAAAAATTATCTACTGACAATCGCTTAATTTGAGACTATGATATTTTTTAAGAGATAAAAAAACTACTTATATTAAATGATGATACACTTACACTAAAAATTTAGAACCCGAACATATATGGGGTACGATCACCTCAATAAGGTTTCGTTTAAGAGAAGTAGCACAGAGATACGTAGTGTATTTAAAAAATAATTTTAGGAAAATACTCAAAATATGTTGATTTCAATATGTGTTATAACCTACAAACGACCACAAGGATTGAGACTTTTACTCGCAGGACTAAATGAGCAGGTGTTTAGCAAAATCGAACGTCCTGAGATTGAAGTTATTGTAGTTGACAATGATACCTCTGGAGTAGCAGAGCAAATTTGTAGGGAAATAAAGGCAGATTTTCAATGGATACTCAAAACGGGTGTAGAAGTTAGACGAGGCATTACCTATGCTCGAAATAGATCTGTATCTATGGTTTCTCAGGATGCAGATTTTATCGCTATCCTGGATGATGACGAAATTCCAGAGCGATCGTGGTTGGAAAACTTACTATTAGTACAGCAAGAATATGGTTCGGATATTGTGACTGGGCCGATAGTACCTCGTTTTGAAGGCGATCGCGTTCCAGATTGGATTGTCAAGGGGAAATTCTTTGAGCCACCTCGTTATCAGACAGGAGAACAAAGACCAGTAGCTTTTACTAATAATGTTTTGATGAAAGCTGAGATCTTGTATAGATTGAATCCAGTTTTTGATAATCGCTTTGCTATCTCTGGAGGCTCTGATTCTTACTTGTTTATGATTCTCAATAAGGCAGGTTATAAAATTACCTGGGCAGATAAAGCAATTGTCTACGATATCATTGCTACATCCCGTATTAACCTAAAATGGATTTTATTCCGAGGTTATCGCACTTGGAGTAACCATAGTTCTCATGAAAAAGAGCTATACCCTTCTTTTTCAGTCCAGTTACTACGGATTATCAAGGGATTTGCTTTAATCTGTATTGGTCTTTTACGGTTAGTTCCTTCTGTGTTGATGGGGAAAGCTGCCGTGGTGACTTCTTTGCTATGTATTTCTAGAGGTATGGGAACTTTAGGTGGTCTGATCGGGCTTTATTACCAAGAATACAAAAACATCAGCAATCTTACCTTAGTTGAAGAATAAAGCAGGTAAGATTCCGATGTAATATTTTAGAGATAATTTAACCGAGTTACAATTAGAGTCCTACGTCGGCAGCGTTAGTCGAGACGACAAAATCATCAAAGTAGGCATTGTCATTTTTTTCGGGCCACCAGTCACTACCATATCCCCCATGGAAACTACTGAAGTACATCGTGTCAATGCCTTGACCGTTGGTCATAAATTTCAGATTATCCATCGAAAGAACCTGTTCGTTGTCCATCCAGACATCGATTTCACCATTGGACTGGCTACCATCATTAACTTTGACTCTTTGGACGAGATTATGCCACTTACCGCGCTCGAAGTACTTATCGCTGCCGTCACTTCCCTTGAGTAAAACATCTTCTCCGTAGGTTGATGGCTGATCCATGTGATAGAGATAAAGAACTGCCTTACCATCTTCACGCCACATATAGCGGGAGGTAAATCCGTTGGTACCAGTAGGTTTGTTCCCTCCTGAAGCCAAGTCTCCAGAACCCAAACCAGGAAGTTTCCCACCACTGTGTACGGGGCCATCAAAATCGAAATCATTGTCAAACTTGACCCAATAGGAGAGATAATACTCTTTCTGGTCGGGAACTACCCACTTAGCACCAGCATTAGATTGAGCATTTGCGGGATAGGTCATTTGTAGAGAATTGTTGCCAGAACGAGCTTCTTGGTTAGAAATCATACCGTACTTATCCATCTCATAAGACCAAGCCACATCCCAGTCCTTGCTTTGAGCGGAGTTGTTGTAGCTAGTGTTGGCAGAATGTCCTTCAAAGCCAACGGAGATCGCGTTAGCACCGAGTTGACCAGATTGAGTTACTGGTGCGGGGTCGCTAATTACCGCACCCATTAAAGTATTGTCGTTTGAGGCTGTAGAATCTGAACCAGTAAATTGAGGAATTACTGCATCCTGTCCGCCATCGTCAACGATGAAGATTGCTTTGGCGGTTTCTCCTGGTTCGAGGTCTTGCCAACCGCCCTGTCCGCTGACGGTATAGCTGCCGTTGCCGTTATCGACTAAATCTACGCCATAGGCATCTCTGATGCTGTAGGGGAGATCGAAATTTAATGTCCAACCTTGAATGTTATTTTCTGAACTGATGTCTACTTCTAGTTTGTAGCCTCCATTCCAGTCTTCGGAAATTAAAGGGTTGGTGTTAACTGTGGTTTGATTAGTAGCCATTTTGTGTAACTTTTCTTGGTAACTTGTTAAGTTGTGTTGATTTGTTTTAACTTGTTACCTTTATAAAAGCTTTACAATGGCTTTACAGTGACTTCATAACTCTGGCAAACTAGATTTCGATCGCCAGACAAAGTGATTTAGTTCGCTAATGTTTAATAGCTAGCTGCTGGAAATCTCACGCTAAAACATCGTCAACCAGCACAAAATTAAAGCTTCGCTCCATTCCACTACCGCACCGTAGGTATCTCCCGTATGTCCGCCCAGTTGCCGATAAAACCAGTATCCCGTCGAGAGGGCGATCGCCATATTACCGATCGCTATTGTTGCTATCTGTAACCAGGACAAATCGACGGTAAACCAGAAACCGCTACAGCCTAAAATAACCAATAAACCCAATAAGACATCTTGAGGTAAACGCAGATTTTGCTTGTGAAACGAGCCTTTTCCCGTTTCTCTCAGGTAAGGATAAAATGCGATCGCGCAGACTTGTCCCCATCTGGCCCAACCTGTGGCAGAAATTAAGACCAACCACAAGGGAAGAGATACATCGTTTAAGGCTATAGTTTTTAATAACAAAATAATAACTGCTGCGATCGCGCCAAATGCTCCTGTGGTACTGTCTTTCATTACTTCTAGACGGCGATGGCGATCGGTCACGGCTAAACCATCAGCGGTATCCATTGCTCCATCTAAGTGCAAACCACCTGTAATTGCCACCCAGGTTGCCACGACTAGACCCTTTCTCGTCAAGCTGGGCATTCCGCAAAAGCTAAGTAATAGATCGACTAAAACCAGTAATAAACCAATGAGCAAGCCCACTACGGGACACCAACGAGCAATTCGCGTCCAATTACCAGTCCACCTAGAAGGCAAGGGAATTATCGTATAAAAAATTACTGCACTTAAAAAAGAGGCGATCGAGTCATAAATTTTCTCCCAAAGACGAGGGAACGGTATTTTTGGCATAGACAAATGATTGATTAAAATTTGATTAAATACATGGCAAATGTTGGGCTAATATTGTTTCATAAGCTACTTTATTTTTACGGCGTATTTCTAACAGCAAAATACCGAAGCTCAACAATTCAAAAGTTAAAACACAACTTCTTATGAGTAAACATCAAGGCATGAAGTCACTACCTGCACCTTGCATAGTAGATGAAGGAATTCTGATCGATCGTGATGATATTAAACGCCTACTAGCCGATATGTGTCATGTTTACTATGTTCATACTATAGAAGGACAGGTAACGAGTGAAGGCAAAGGATTTATTCAAGAAATATTTATTGATTCTCATCAATCAACTTTGATTGCTAACAGCAAAATTTATATAAATATCAATAGTTTTGATTATCTAGAGCTAAGTAAATCTACGGATAACGCAGCTTGCTTCGACCTAGTTCAAGATAATCGTCAACTACGTTTGATTCCCGTTCCTCGTAACCACCATTCTCAGGACATATCTAGAGAAATTGATGCGGAGACAATCGAGGCAATGGTAACAGAGGTATTATCGGCTCGTTTAGATGTACAACTTGATGACGAAGACTTCCAATGATCGGTTACTAGTTACCAAACCTGTTGTTTACTTCTTAAAATCAGTAATCAGTAATCAGTAATTAGTAATTCAATAACAATATAGTGGGATTTTCATTTGAATGTCAGGCAAGCTGTAGTCATACTAATGCTAGGGCAGGAATCTTTCATACCCCTCACGGCATTGTAGAGACTCCCCGATTTATGCCCGTTGGGACTCTGGCAACGGTAAAAGGTATTGTTCCTCAACAGCTAAAGGATGCCAATGCCCAAATGATTTTGGCAAATACTTATCATCTTCATTTGCAGCCAGGAGAAGATGTAGTCGGAGAAGCAGGAGGATTGCATAGTTTTATGGCTTGGCAGCAGCCAATTTTAACTGATTCAGGAGGATTTCAGGTTTTTAGCCTTAGCCAACTGCGTTCTATCACCGAAACAGGGGTTACCTTTAAATCTCCCCGTGACGGCAGCATCATTGAAATTAGCCCAGAAAAATCGATTCAGATCCAAAATGCTTTGGGCGCAGATGTAATTATGGCGTTTGATGAATGTCCTCCTGCGGACGCGAGCAAAGAGCAAGTACAAGCAGCCACAGACAGAAGTTATCGCTGGTTAAAAAGATGTATTGAAGCACACCAGAATCCTAAAAGACAGGCTTTATTCGGGATTGTCCAAGGAGGGATATATCTAGATTTACGTACTAAGGCAGTAGAACAACTAACGGAATTAGACTTACCTGGATATGCTATCGGTGGAGTGAGCGTAGGAGAAACTCCAGAATTAATCAATGCTACGGTAAAACACACTGCTCCTTTATTACCTGTTGATAAACCCCGTTACTTAATGGGGGTGGGAACTTATCGAGAGATGGTACAGGCGATCGCTTCGGGGATAGATTTATTTGACTGCGTGATTCCCACTCGTTTCGGTCGTCATGGTACGGCACTAGTACGGGGAGCGAGAATTAATATTAAAAATGCTCGCTACAAACGAGACTATCAACCCTTGGATGAAACTTGCTCTTGCTATGCCTGTCAAAACTTTAGTCGGGCATATCTCAATCATCTGGTGCGATCGCGAGAAATGCTGGGCTACATGATGTTATCGCTGCATAACGTCACTGAATTAATTCGTTTTACCCAGCAAATCCGCGCCTCAATCTTCGCAGGTACTTTTGTGACTGAGTTCGCCACCTGGCTGGAATAATTATTGATAAGCGATCGCGCGATCGCACTAGAGAAAGAAATTCTAAAACGCTGTCTAAAGCTTTGAGGGTTCTACTAAACTTACAGGTAGAATTGGTGCTGATATTAGAAACTTATGGATAATCTCAAACTTTGGCAACGTTATCAAGACTGGCTTTACTACGATGAAGATTTAGAATTCTATTTAGATATTAGTCGGATTGACTTTGATGATGCTTTGCTTGAGAAGCTCAAACCTAAATTCGACAAGGCATTTAAAGATATTGATGCATTAGAAGGTGGTGCGATCGCCAATCCCGACGAAAATCGCATGGTAGGTCACTATTGGTTGCGCGACCCAGATCTTGCTCCTACAGACGAACTAAAACAGGATATTATCGATACCAACAACAGCGTCATCGAGTTTCAACAGAAAGTTCATAATGGTGAAATTAAACCCCCCACTGGCGGTAAGTTTACCGATATTCTTTCTATCGGTATTGGCGGATCGGCTTTAGGGCCTCAGTTTGTCGCCCAGGCTTTAGCACCAAACGATCCACCCCTGAAGATTCATTTTATTGATAATACCGACCCCCAAGGGATCGATCGAGTTTTGGCTGGAATTGAGGATCTCAAAACTACTTTAGTCTCGGTTATCTCTAAGTCTGGTGGTACGCCCGAAACTCGCAACGGGATGTTGGAAGTCAAAAAGGTCTATACCGACCGCAACCTCGATTTTGCTGCTCATGCTTTTGCTATTACTGGCAAAGGAAGCAAACTAGAAGCGATCGCCGAACGAGAAGGTTGGTTGGCTATTTTTCCCATGCGTGATTGGGTAGGGGGACGAACTTCTGAATTGTCTCCAGTAGGGTTGGTTGCTGCTGCTTTACAGGGGATAGATATTAAAGCCATGTTGGAGGGAGCAAAGGCAATGGATGCTCTAACTCGCAAGCATAGTCTTAAAGACAATCCTTCGGCATTATTGGCAATGGCTTGGTATGCAGCAGGAAACGGCAGAGGCGAAAAAGATATGGTGATTCTGCCCTACAAAGATAGTCTTTTGCTCTTTAGTCGCTATCTTCAGCAGTTGATTATGGAGTCTTTAGGTAAGGAAAAAGACCTCGATGGCAATGTGGTCAACCAAGGTATTGCTGTCTATGGCAACAAAGGCTCGACGGATCAACACGCTTATGTTCAGCAACTCAGAGAAGGGGTTAATAATTTCTTTCTGACCTTTATTGAAGTTTTAGAAGATCGGACGAGAGATTTTGTGGAAATCGAACCAGGGATTACTTCTGGAGATTATCTCAAAGGATTTTTACTGGGGACTCGTACTGCCTTAAATGATAAAGACAGAGGTTCGATTACTATTACCATCCCCGAAGTAAACGAACGCATTGTCGGGGCGTTAATTGCCCTCTATGAAAGGGCTGTCAGTATCTATGCTTCTTTGGTCAATATCAATGCCTATCACCAGCCAGGGGTAGAAGCAGGTAAAAAAGCTGCTGCATCAGTTTTAAATATCCAAAAACAAGTCGTAGAAGCTCTCAAACAAACTGCCTCTCCTCTTTCTCTGGAAGAATTAGCCAGCAAAGCTAATGTTAGCGATGAAATCGAAACCGTTTACAAAATTGTGCGTCATCTAGAGGCAAACAAACGCAATGTAGCGATCGAGGGTGATATCGGCGTACCGAGTACCATTAAAATCGCTTGGCAAGGGTAATCTTAGCATTGGTGATTTTGTAATATAGTCATACTAATTCTTGCCTATTAATTGGAGACTTTGTAGTAGCGCGTCTAGATTAATTTGTTGGGTAGTAAAAGTAGTAAAAATTAATGTAATGTGGGCAATGCCCACATTACTAAGTCAACCCAATATCTGACACGCTTTAAATGTTGTATTGGAAGAGTCCACAGATAAACGCAGCCTGTAGCAGATAATTTGTCTGCTCGCTCGATACTCTTAGGTTTTTGATATCTAAAGGAACTATATTAACGAAACAATGTCTATTTTTTTTGGCGATCGCTTCTTAAATATTTTTCAGATCGATAATTCTGTCTGGATGCTTAGCTTAATTTTTGGCTCTTTTGTTTTGTAATTCGTCGCCAAAATCCTTTCACTACTTTTCTTTGGTCGAGCGCGTGCAAAATAATAAAAGCTAAGAAAGTATACGCTAGCCAAAAATGAATACTTCTACCCAATTCAACCAAAGCACTATTTTGAGGAAACAGATCGGGTAAAGTTATTCCAAAAAAGCGCACGTTACCACTTCTAAAAGAGTTAGAAAAGAAGAAACCACTAACGGGAACCGCCCACATAAATAGATAAAGAGAGGTATGGAGTGCAAATTTTCGCATCCATTCGGGACTATACTTAGGCAGACGTTTGGTGTATTTCTTCCACCATACCCGCAGCAAAGTTAAAATTCGCCAGGTTAATAACGCCATTGTCAGCACTCCCACAGATTTATGAAAGTCATAAAGAAGGTTGCGCCCTAATAATTCTCTGGGTAAACGTGCCATGAAAGTCCCACCAACAAAAAGGATGATGTAGCAGTAGAACATCCACCAGTGAATAGACATCAAGTTTTTGTAAGCGGAATTTTTTTTTGGTTTAGTAGTTCTTGAAGCTTGACTCATTGTTTTTCCTCTTGTCTTGGGGTGAAACTTTTATGAAAGCTTTTTTAGAATTGTTGCTGGAAAAATTTTTCTGGTAGTGACAGATAACTTTATACAGGAGTAAATTGCTATTGCAAAAGCTCAATCATTTCTTTTACCGTTCAGCAATCTACCCAGAACTGAGCAAAACAAGTAACTCTACTAACGAAACAATGTCTATTTGTATTGACGATCGCTTTTTAAGTATTTTTTAATATTTTTTTGCATCTAAATTATAGGTAATTCTGAGAATCTAAGTAGTATCATTTGGATACTAAAATAACTAGATCTCGATCCCTTTTAATTTGTAAGTCATGATTTTGTAGATATTAATGTTGTCGATCTTTTCAAGTTCTGACTTGGTTTCTCTTTCTAGAGCATCAACAACACGATCGAGTTGTAGGTTTAAGTCACTTTCGAGCTTCAGATTACACTCTTCTCCTTGTGCTTCATAACAACGCATAATTAATTCTCGTTCGATAGAAAACTTTAATGCCATGAGAATTAAGTTATCTGCTGATAAGTTCAATAACTGACTGACAGGCGGTAGATTATCTGCTTGTCGAACAAGATTTCGCTCGATTGATACTGTTTGCAGGGGAGTATTTAATTCATATCCTTTCTGTACTGTTTTAGCTTCTCGCCAACTATTTTGATGGGGATAAATGGCATAGGTAAAATGATGAATTCCGCGATCGCTTTCGGGATCTGGCCACAAAGGAGAACGTAATAATGTTAGTCTTAATTGACTGGGTTTGGCATCGTAACCATGTTTACAATCGTTGAGCAAACTCACTCCATAATTTTCTGATTCAGCGGTTAAATCTGCCCAATTTAATGCGGATACTTCCCATTTGGCTCGTTCTGCTGATGTCTGAGGACGAGTGGTTCTAGTAATTGTGCCACAGGGGATTTCATAGGTTACATAATCGCTGGTTAGATTAAGAGGAAATGCCACCTTGACCATAGTATGAGTTTCTTGCCAATCTACCTGATTGACTATTTTTAAAAGAGGTGAATTCCACTCTAAAATATAGTCTTGAATAAAAGTCGATTGATTTAATTTTTTGATTACTCTAATGCCTCTGGTTAAACCAGCTTGTATCCATTCAATCGAATCTAGTTCGGGATCTGGTAATCGTTTTTGTTCGTATTCTGGATTGATATTCCAAGCATCCCAATATTGTCCCTTATCGATAAATGCCTCTAGTTTATTTCCCTGCCCTGATAAAATTTCTCGCTCGTTTCTGCGATCGAGAATACTATCTATATTTCCCGTTTGCGGATTAATAACTACTTTTAAAAATGTATTTACTAATTCATAATCGACACATTTATCTTCTATAACTCCCGTAACTTTTGCTCTTTTTGACCAACACAACCAATAAAGACGATAGCCTACAGCGGGAATATTTTGAGCGAAAAAAGTTAATTTTTTTCCCTGCTGCTTGCTTGCTAAAGATGTCTTGTTTCCCGATTCGTCACAGATCCAAAAAGATAAATCATTATTTTGGATCGCTCGATCTTCGATAGTTACCTCTTGCGATCGCTGCCAATTTAGTGAGTTAAACACCACTATCGGTTTAGCATCGGCTTGGGTCGGGTTCGGTAGACCGATGCTGGAGGCGATCGCTTTTAATGCCGAAGATAATAAAGTTTCTCCGATGGCAATTGCTGCTTCCCAATCTTGGTTGGCTTCTACAAATACTTCGGGGATAGATGTCCCAGGTAAGATATCGTGAAATTGATTGAATAATACTTTCTTCCAAGCGACTTCTATTAGTGTTTGCCCTAAAGGACTAGCTGAGTCCGAAGGACTTGCTACGCAACCGCGTCGCCAATCCTCTTGACAAACACCTTCTTTTCGTAATATCTTACTCATATTGGAAAATAGTGGCTGCAAAGCGAACCTACCTTCACAGAGTAAAGTTGCCAAACTCGACCACAACTCCGCCTCATAAAGAAGTCTTTCACAGTAACGATTGTATTTTTTTTGTTCTGCACGAACGCTATAGCAACCGCGATGCAATTCTAGATATAGTTCGTCTTTCCAGGTAGGAAATTGGGAGACTGGGGGACTGGGAGAGGGGGAGATTTTATTTAGATAGTCAATCGCCTTGGTAAATTTAATTTCAGGGAAAAAGGGGGAGTTATGCCATTTTGCAGCAACTTCTAACATATCTCTGGTTGGGCCACCGCCATGATCGCCTACTCCTGGTAGCCAAAAGATATCTTGTAAACCCGTTTGAGTTTCCCAATCAAGAGCGTAGTCAGTCATCGTAATTGGGTTAGTATCCATAACTCCCGTAACATTAGGGGGAGACATCAGGGTAAGTAGCCTCGTCCCGTCGGGAGACTCCCACCAAAAACAACCGTGGGGAAACTCAGTCGTATCGTTCCAGTGGAGTTTACCCGTAACAAAATACTCAATACCGCATTGCTTTAAAATCTGAGGAAGTTGCCAAGTAAAACCAAAACTGTCGGGTAGCCAAGCAACCTTACATATGTCGCCAAACTTCTCTTGATAGTATTGTTGTCCGTAAAGTAATTGTCGAATTAATGACTCGCCACTAACCAGGTTAGTTTCAGGTTCGATCCACATTCCCCCCAACAATTCCCATTGATTTAATCCGACCGCATTTTGGATCTGGGTAAATAACTCAGGGCGATCGCTTTCGATCCATTGATATAAAGCAGGGCTAGTATGACCAAAAGTTAAAGCGGGGAAATTTTGTTGTAAGCTAAAGACAGATTCAAAAGTACGCTGGGCTACTTCCTTGGTTTCGGTTGTCGTCCATAGCCAAGCCATATCTAAATGAGCGTGACCGAGTAAATTAAAGCAACGCTGTTTAATATTTTCCGCTAGGGGTAAGAGGTTCGATCGCAATTCTTGTAAATCGTATGCGAACCTGTCAGAATTTCTAATATTGTGCCAATTAAACTTATCTAACTCCGTTGCTAATATCTGTAGGAGTTCGGGTTCAAACTGAGTCAGGTATTTAGATAAAACTGTAAGTTCATCAGCTACAGTACCAGGATCGATATTGTCGGGTAAATATAACTTCTCGTAAAGCAAATGCGATCGCATTAACGCGCCAATGTCATGATTGGGACTAACCAGACGGATAGTAATTAAATATTCCTGTTGCGATCGAGCATTGTCTGTAATTAGTACCCGTGCTGAAGAATCAAATAAGTCGCCTTGCTGTAATAATTCTCCATTAATAAATATTTGAGCATCTTCGGCCCACCAAGTTAAGACCAAACGCAAACTTAACCCCGATATTGGGTAGTCGTCTAATGTAGTGGGGATAACAATCTTTTGTGCCAACCACTTAACCTGTCTTCCTTGTGGAAAAACCAGATAGCCTTTCTCGTTAGGAGGGACAATGGGACACTCTTCGAGATCGACCAGAGCTAAATTCTTGTTTAGATTAACAATATTTAATAAAGCTAGATCGCGCCAACTGTGTTGCACTTCTAGCTGAACTTGCTGACGTAACTTAGTAGTAAACTGTTCGATGATGGCAATTGAATTAATAGTTATATTATTTCTCCTGTATTAGTAATGGTAACGACACTGAACAACTACAATGCAGTCGTCTTTCACTTGATAAATGAGGCGATGTTCTTGGTTAATTCGACGCGACCAAAGTCCTGACATATCAAACTTAAGTGGTTCGGGTTTGCCAATTCCTTTAAAGGGTGTTCTTTGTGTATCTTTAATTAATTGGTTAATACGTTTGAGTATTTTTTTATCTGCCTTTTGCCAATACAAATAATCTTGCCAAGCATCATCTAAAAACATGATGTCCATAGAATTAAACTCTACTTAGCTTCACGGATATCACGATCTGCCGAACTACATTCGGCAGACGTGTCCTTGTCTTCTTCAATCAATTCTCGTTGTTGATAATTGCCCTCTTTTAATTGTTCTAGTGCTTTGTAGAGACGCTGGGCATTTTTAGGACTTCTTAGTAGGTACATGGTCTCTTCAATAGCGTTATAGTCCTCTAGAGACATCATGACTACTGGACTTTCTGACTGACGAGTAATAATAATCGGAGTATGGTCTTCACAGACTTGATTCATGACAGTTGTGAAGTTTTTACGAGCTTGGGTATAGGTAATTGCGTCCATGGGTAATTATTGAGAATCAATAATGGATAATTGTTTTATTGACTATTTTACTGTTTACGTACTTAAATGGTCAAAGTAATTGATGGCGATCGCATTTTGCAGCAGAAATCGTTAATACTTCACTATATATTTTCTCTTCTGACTATTTGTAGATTAAAACCCTCTGCTTCGGTAGGAGGTTGAAAATAGCTATTTACTCGATCAAAAACCGCTTCGGTATCAAAATCTGCGCGGTTTGGTTCTGTTTTTCTCCGCTGTTTAATTTGCTTTAAACAAAGAGCGTCGCTTGCTTCAAGGTAATATAATTTATGTGGTATTTTATCTTCAGAAAATATCTCTTTAAACCAAGCTCTTTGATTATATGTATTAGCTGGAAAATCCATAACCACGGAAATACCAGAATTTAATAAATTTTGCACGTGCTTTTTTAACAAAGACTTGAGACGCGATGAATATTTTATATAATCATCAAACACTTTAATTTCTTCAGGATAAATAGCTGACAACCATTCATCTTCAGATAATAGTATTGCATCATATTCGTTCGCCAAGGCGATCGCTTTTGTCGATTTACCCGACCCCATTTTTCCACAAAAGAATATCAACGTTCCTTGTTTGCTCATCAATTTTCTCTTATTTTCTAGTAATACTGTTTCTCTTTAAAGTGACACTTGATATTTTGAGTTTAGATCTCACGCAGTCCTAAAGGATACACTCAATGCGACAAGTGCAAGCCGCTTCGCATAAGGCGCAGAGGCGCGAAGAAGTTAAATTTGAGAAGAGTGGATTACTCAATTGTCCAAATATAAATTTTGAAAGTTTTTCGCGTTAGCTTTACCTTTATTTCTTCATACCTGATTCTTTCGTCAAGAACTCTATAACTACGAACTAGTAACTCCGAATTCCGAATTCACCTTGATTATTAATTATTGCAATAAGTGCGATCTGCATTCCCTACTGCGCCCTCAGTAACCTGACTAGTCGCACCACTGGGAAAACCTTGTAAATCTTCACCATTAAAAGTCATGTCTCCTGTAGCAGTAATCTCGACACTCCCTGCATTTCCCTAGCCAAGAGTACTAGCATCAATTATTCCGCCATTGATGGCTTCTAGAGAGCCTGTGGTAATATCGATATTACCTGAATTACCGAGACCTTCAGGATTGACTTGGTTTCCAATTCTACTATTATTAAGAGTAATGTTTTCAGCGACATTAATAATAATATCTCCTGCTTGTGCCTCTGCTGAGGTAGATTGAGAAGATATTCTCGCTCTAATTAAACTAATACCAGAGTCTCCTGATTCTAAACTAAAATTTTGGGCGTTAATAGTTATATTGCCTCCACCCGCACCTCGAACATCTATATCTGCCCCGTTAGTCAGAGTAATATTTGCCTTATTTAAGTCTTCAGGAAAACTCAAGCTACCATCTTGGTTAAAACTAACTGTTCCAGCTTGAGACAAACCACCTAAATGTATATTTCCGCCTCTAGCAGTTAAATTACCAGCCTCAAAGTTAATATTTCCACCTACTAAAGCTAGATTCTGACCAGATAAGACTTCTAAACCTATCTGTTTTGTCAATTAAAAATTGACGGGTAAAGGGGAAGGGGAAAAGGTTAAAGGAAAAAATTTAACTGTAAAAAATTACCCATCAAAATAAAGTTGACACAACACTACTAAGTCTCCTGCATCGTCCTGTACCAACGAACGATTGACTATATCCCCTGGATTATCCCGAAAACCCAAACCAATGGGGGCATTAATAGTAAGTATTGGTTGTTGTAGATTATCTACCGCGCTAAATTCCCCATCCTCGAACAAAATACTGCTACCAGTACTGCCATAAAATGAACCACCTATATCTAATCTGGCATTCTGACCAAAGATAATGCCTGCGGGGTTGATGAGGAATAAATTGGCACTACCGTTAGCTCTAATTAAACCATCGATGTTAGATATATTGCCGCCCGTAACCCTACCTAAAATATTAGAGATATCATTGGCATTATTAAAAAAGACTTCATTACCCGTTGGGACAGAAAAGTCTTGAAAACTATGAAATAAATTACCCCCTCTAGTTTGTCCTCCTGTAATTTCGGCTACATTACCATTTTGATTTACCTGAGTATTAATCGGAGTGTTGTCGGGGGTGACTTGAGCTTGAGTAGAACTTGTATACAGACAACCAAAGCTACAGAGACAAATTTGCAGAAAAGTAGAGAAAGGTTTGTACACGGTAGTATTCTAGTTGAGACAAAAGCTAAGATTTTAGCAATACTACCATTATTGAAGCTTATTTTAGTATTAGATAGTTTTATGTTTAATCAAAGCGCGATCGCTTTAATAAAAATTATAAAAAATAACGCGATCGCACTACAAAACCATCTGGTTTAAGCAATAGCTTTTATACCTCGTTCTGGTAAAAATACTGCTGGAGATAAATTAAAAAATTGTGCTAATTCTTGAATATGACGCACAGTTAACTGTCGCTTTCCGTTTAAAATATCAGAAACAATTGACTCGGTTTTAAATATAGATACGAGATCTTTTTGACGCAAATGTCTCTCTGCTATTAAAACTTTTAATAGTTCTACACCGTAAATATCGGGAATGGGTTCGCTCTTTTGTTCGTACTCAAAAACTAGTGTTCCCAAAACGTTAAGATAGTCTGATTCTTCAGGACTTAATTCGGCGCGATCGAGTAATCTATCTATTACTTCTTGGGTTGCTTCTAACTCTTCTTCATTATTAATAGTACGAGGTGGGAATTGTTGTAGTAATTGAATATATTTATCGGTCATAACAATAGAACTTTACTTGGAAATAAAAACTAGAAGAGAATAAGCACGAAAACAAATTGAGAAAATGAGCTTAGTATAATCAACTTAAAATAAGTTATCCTAAAGGATACACTTCGTTATTAGTTATTGATACCATTCATCTTTTTTCCAATCCTCTTTGTTATATTCAGCGTGGGTAAGGACAAACCGAATAAAAACTTTACTCTGTTTGTAATCAACATAAGCAATTAAGCGAAAATTGTTACCTCCAATGTTAAATACAACGAAGTTTTTTACCCTATCTGCCGAAGGAAAAGTTTGACAAATATCATTAAAACTCTGCCATTGTTGTTTTGTGGTAAGTTTATACCAATATCTTAAACTTACCTCCGCTGTGGGATGATTGCGCCAGAATTGTTTAAGTCTGGAATATGAGATGACGTGCATCAAGTCTCCTTTCTAGTTGACATTCATTGGCTTCATCTTCTCTAGCAGTTTTAAGCTCCATACATCTAACTTAGCAAATTGCGAAGTTAAGGTCAACAATTAGATTGCTTTGTCTTCGATCGCACCACAAAAAAAGCGCGATCGCATATTAAGTAACCGCGCTGTTCAAGTTTATTTTATAGATTTAATTGTTAAAAATATATCTATCTATACTCTAATTACTAACTACAGTTTCAGCATCAACATCAACAGTTTTACTACCAGAAGTTTCTGTAGTTGCTGTCTTAGTTTCTTGACGAGCCTGTATTCTAGCAATTACCATTTGTGAGAGTTCAGTAAATAATAAACCCGCTAACATTACATCATCAATTTGTCCCAAAATAGGAATAAAGTCTGGTGCAATATCAATTGGACTAATTAGATAGATTACGGTTCCCAGCATTACCCACCAACGATATTTAGGATGGCGAATTGCGTTGCGATACCAGTCGTACAAGGAAGATAGGGAAAAATTCATCTTAGTATTATGTCCTCGGTTAACTGCTTTTATTCTGACAGATCGTAGCTGATATTTCAGTGTGGAAAACCCCATCTTATTTTTCCTCGATTGACTAGAGACTTAGGTAGGGGAGGTAGGGGAGCAAATACGAATTATACCAACTCTCTATGACAATGCACTCTTCTCGAATTTAACTTCTTTGCATCTTAGCGCGGACAATTTAAACTTTTGAGGGAACCTCAAAAGCCATGTCCTTGTCTTTGCGTGAGATCTAAACAACTCAAAATATTAAGTGCAGCTTAAAAGAGAAATGGTATTAATAATTCCGAACTCCGAACTCCGAACTCCGAACTAACCTAATTTCTTATTAATTTAGAAAACTTAAAATATGAAAGCCTAGTTGACGTTTGTGGGTTTGGTTGGAGAGAAAACCGAAGCTTAGTTGGTGTAATATCCAAGCTTTGAATTGCTTGTTAATAAAATGTTGAATATAGGCTTTTAATAAACAATAAAATCCACAGACTATAATTAGTTTAACTACAAAATGTAGTGGTAAAAAATACCAAATTAGAGGAGTTATAGCGATCGCAATCAGAAACCATAGACTCCAAACTATTAATGAAGTATTGTTTCTGGTTTTTAATGGTAATTGCCTTAATATTTGCCAGACTAGCCAGTGATGTGCTTGAATAACTCTAGGTAATAGTTGGCGATTTTGCCATAAATCCTGCTGAACCCGTTGTTCAATTTTTCCTTCTAGATCGATTACACTGCGAACTACAGTCATTTCTGGTTGCTCTTGAGTAAATAAATAACTAGTAGAAAAAGTTAGAGATGATTCTGCTGGATAAAGATCGTTTGACTGCTTCGTAACAGCAGAATTGATTAAAGTATAGTAGCGTAAATTAGCTAATTGCTGTGGTTCGAGAACTAAATTACCATTGGTTGCTTGTGCTGCTTCAATTTTACTCAGCATCTCTAGATCTAACTGAAAACATACCTGAGAAGGAATAATAGATCGGCGACTGATTCTCGTCTTTTTAATTCGGATACAAGAACTCAAAAGGCGATCGCTCTTAATTCTTTTCTGGACATTCTTCATCTATCTAAAGACAGCATCAGCAGAAACTTAATCAACCCTCGCCACTGTTGTTCCCCCGCAGTTGTAGACTGTTCGTGAAGTTGTAACAAAAGATGACGATCGCTCCGTTCTAAAATAGCCTGGGAATAACGGTTGATAATTTTGCCGTCTAATTGCAGAGAAGTCTGAGCATAGGTGCTGTTGGTAATATCGTTTGGTACAGAAGAACAATGTAAAATGCGATCGCGTTGGTCTAGTGCAATTTTTCTTTTATTTAACTGCCGTAAAATATTGACAAAAGCGCGATCGCTTAAAAGCTTGTTAACCTTAGACATAGATTTAAAACGACTACTAGGCAGAGGTTCGGGTAGCCTAGTTGCCAGTGTTTGCCATTGAGAGTCTTGTCGAGTCAAAATAGGCAAATCGCGCTTAATTTCTGCTACCAAAGTGCGCTTATACAACCGTGAATTAGGATCGCTCAGCAACAAACAATAAGCTAGTTCTAACTGACGACGCAATTGTAAATAATGCGATCGCAAAGATAAATCGATCGAAGACTGCTCTAAACTAGAACTGGAAAGATAATATATAGCCTGATAAACTTCCCAAGGAATAAATATCTCGTCAACTATTTCTTCAACAATGACGGTGCTAATTTCCACAGCAGTCATATTTTCTAGTAAATTTTGCTTCATTAGTTATACTACTTCTCTTTAATGCGGTTACAGATAACTTGGGGTGGGGACTTAGGGATTTGAGGAATTGGGGCGATAGATTTGTCGCTTTATTTCTCAGAATTGGTATTATTAGTCCTTTGACCCTTCCCTCAAGTCTCCTCCTCCTTACTCCTCGTTCCTTTTCCTCTGTAGCAGGTATTAAAAGCCTCTGACTTCCCAAACTACTCTTGTTGAGAATCATTAGAATCAGAAGCATCCCAATTTTGCCAATTTTGAGTTTTGCGAATATTGAGCGACTTGAGATTAAATACTTCTGATTTAACCTCTGGTTCATCTTCCAACCATTCTCCCCAGTCTTCTGATTCTGCTGGAGGTTGTTCTTCTGGCGAATCATCGTCGAGATCGGCTAAAGATAACAAATCATCAACAATGTTTTCCTCGTTTTCCTCAAAAGAAGGCAATTCAGGCTTGGCTAGATTTTGCTCCAGATCGGAATTAATAGTTTTAGCTTCAGCATCTGGTTTTCCTGCTGCTAGTGCATCGGGAGTTTTGCCATAGAGTCGATCTGTTTTTGGTTGAATTGGTAAAGAATCTCGGCTAACGTCGGCTGCAATATCAACCCAGTTTAGATTTTCAGCAGTTTGCTGTTGTTGGAAAGCCGACATCAGTTGAAACATCTTTTGTAGACTAATCAGGTTGTCTTGGATCGTTTGATGTCCTTGAGTTACTTGACGCAGGTGAAATTGTTTAATTTCTGAATAGCGATCGCCTGTCAGTTTTTCGCCAATTTCGTTTTCGATTTTTCCGTTAATTAAGTCGATTTGAGTGCGTAAATAGTTATCTGCCTGAGATTTATTGCTATCTACTTCTTTTAGTTCCCCCTCAGAACTAATAATCTTAGTCGTAATACTCAATTCGGGGACATTACTCATGGCGATCAGAAACGCTTCATTGATATTTCCCGCTCGGATCGCCTGTTTAAAATCTTTGCTAGATGTCATTAGTTTGATTTTAGTTTGGTTTTTAAATATTGAGGATAAGTTGACAACACCATCGAGCCAGTCAGCAGAGAGAGCAAGAAGAATAATGTCTTAGCAAAGAGCGAAGTATCGGCCAGACAAAATTAGGTTAGGACAGCGAAAATATTGGCTCGATCGTGTAGTAAATAGCAATTTTAAAAATGTCCTAACATTTGTACCCAGTACTATACCTCTGGACAGTTACTCCTCACTCGAAGCATCTGTAGCCTGGATAAACTCTCTTGTTTCTGCTTTACTTATTCAATCTGCCAACGTTGTAATTCCCCATCTACCTAATTGTCAATCAATTTGAGAGCAATTTCACAATTTCTTGGAGCCACAAAGAGTATCAAACTCCTTTATTGAGTGCGATTGAATGATTTAATTGGAAAACTTAATTCCAAAAATCCGTGACATTGTAGCCCAATTTTTCTAACATCTGCTGTAGTAGGGGGAGACTCAAACCGATGACGTTGCTATGACAACCTTCAATTTTCTCAACAAACATTCCTCCTTTGCCTTCAAGAGCAAAGCTACCAGCACATTTGAGGGGTTCGCCAGTAGCAATATAGGCTTTGATGGTGCGATCGCTGATATTAGCAAAATAAACATTAGTAATGCCACAGCGAATAATTTGTCGTTGCTGTTTGAGATCGATCAAAGCATGGCCAGTATAGATTTTACCCATTTTCCCCCGCATTCCCCGCCAGCGAGCGAGCGCTATTTGGGGTGATTCTGGTTTACCGTAAATGCGATCGTTAATCGTCAACACAGAATCACAACCTAAAACCAGAGCGTCGTCAAACTGAGGCGCGACTGTTTCGGCTTTACATTTGGCCAGGGTAGTCACCAATTCTGCTGCATCTTCTAACTGCACGCGATCCTCGTCAAAATTGCTTTTACAGACAGTAGGCTCAATTCCTACCATCCGCAACAATTTTAAACGCGCAGGAGAAGCAGACGCCAAGACAAAATTGAAAGATGTATTCTTTACAGTCATTGAGAGTAAATTCGTAGTTTGAGTTCGGAATTCGGAATTCGGAGTTGAGAGTTGGTTGCACTTCCTGATTCTTCGTTCCTTGTTCCTCGTTCCTTAAAACGCTAACTATCGTACTGTAAATGATTTGGCAGCAATTTCAAAACTATCCTTAACACTATTCCAACGTCTTTCAGGAGTGGACAAACTAAAAGTAAAAATTTTGCCCCTGCTAACTGCCACACTAGCAATATTGTGTCTTGCTTCGCGATCGGGTAAATTCTCTTCGTACTCTAAAAGATAATAGGTTTTATCTTTGCCCTCGCGAGCTTCGGCGCGCAAAAATTCTGCTTCTATATCAGTACTAGGACTGTTCTCGATCGCCTTTAAAAAACGATATCCTACTTCTGAAGGAGTACCCAAATCTGACAATGTTTTGCCTTCTGGAACGTCGTTAATAATAACGCTCAAGTTTTCCGTTCTTTCTACCAGATCGCGAAATACTACGTCTACGCTATTTCGAGCCGACGTACCCAAGTTAACTGGTATCCAGCCATTCGGATACAAAAATTCATATCCTTTACTGGTGTTGACATAGCTTTGTAATCCGCTTACTCCTGCCGAGCAACCTGTAATTGCCACACTTAGAATAATCAATAATCCAGCCAGGAACGACTTCAACATTTTTAGTTTCTTACCTCTATAGACTTAAGTTTTTGATAATTATAGTTTTCTGTTGTTATTGTCTCATGATGTAGAAAGACACCGAAAGCCAAATAAATACCCCGTGCTGTAAATATTAAACACGAGGCAAATAAAAAAGGTTTTTGATTGGCAAAATTTAGCTTGCACTTGAAGCATAGACTGCAACCGCTATGACACCACTCAAAAGCAAAAATGCCAAGACACCAAAAACTAAATAGTTTCGTTTTTCGGCCGATGTTGGTTCTTCTGCCGTGTACATCTGAGGTTCTCTAGCAAAGTTGTTCAGTCTACCACCTTCTTCTTCTGTATAAGGCATAAATCTTAATTTCCTCTAATTTTAATTTATAAACTTTAATAAATAGTAATCTTATTTATCCAATCGCACAACAAACATTTAAATTTATCCAGAATAAAAATAACTTCTAGCCTTATTTGGAACTGAGTTCTAGCTTAATTTCGTTATCGTCAGAACTAGGAGATATTTCTTGATAGGTAAGCTTAAAAGATAGATTAGGTTTAAGGGCATAGGAACCAGAAGCAATTAAACCATTACCATGATGTCCCGAACCGAAACCTAGATTTACCGTCCACAAATGTTGGTTGGGAGTAATTTTTTGGTCAGATTGCAACTTACTACCCCACTCCATAAATTCTTGCCGATCTTGTTTTCCCTGGCGAGCTTCATATTTAATAAAAGCAGAACATTGAAAACCAAAAGTATCTGACGACCATAAACCGAGATTTAGTTCGGAAATGTTTTTTTGCTTCTTGCTGCTATGAACAAACTTGAACCTACCGATTTGAGAATCTAATTTCCACTCTAAATTGCGATCGCTATCTAAGACGGCTTGGGCTGTAATCGACAAATATTCATTGCGGACGGCAAATTTAATTCCCGTACTAAAACTATCTTTTTCGCTTTTGCCATCGACTGTCAGCGTTAAACCTGGAAAGAGCTTCCAGTTGGCATCAAAGTGATTTTTATCTCGGTTGTAATAGTAGTTTAAAATCAAATTCTCCGCAGGTTCGTAACGTACATGAGAGCGAAAATCTAGTCCTGACTCCCTGGTTAACAGAGTGACGGTAGTTCGCAATCGAAAGCGATCGCTTTGATAGGTAAACTGAGTAAAACCAACTAAATAATCTTCATAGACAAAACCTACTCCCATGGTGACATCATTCATCAGTCCTCGATGATAGGTGACACCCCCGCGAAATTCCTCGAATTCTCTCGAAGTAGGCGTTTTTTCGATTAAATTCTTGTCACCTCCTCCAGAAACCGTTAATGCAGAATTGCCTGAAGGAAGAGTAGGAGCTGAATTTGTATAGTTTGATTTGGTTAGATTCAGTTTGTGTTTGGGACGATCGTTGTTGCCCCAATGTTCTATGGTAGTAAGCCCCCAATATTTGCCTTGATGTTCGCTCGGCCAAAACGTCTTATGGAAACCCAAAGTTAAATCGGCTTGTCGATTCTGATGAGTGTAAGGCTGTTTGTTTAAAGCTAACCCCTGATTCTGGCTGAGATTCAAACTATAGCGATCGCGAAAAATAATTTCTGCTTCTGAATCAATAGAGAAACTAGAAGTATTAAGCTTATTAAGGGGAAAAATGCGATCGTTCACGTTAATTAAATGTGGTGCGATCGGTAACTTTTCTGTTGATGAAAGTTTTGCAGAAGAAATCGGCGAGGTTGTCGCTTCTGGAGATGGTTGTTCTACAACTTGAGAATTCGCATATGCCGAACTCATCCAACCAAGACAGCTTAAAATACTGCCAAAGAGGACGTTTGCTACAATGGCTTTCATTCATGTATTTGGGGGTAAAGAAAAAAAGTTAACTAGCGGTCACAGCATGATTGGGCTTACCCACATCGGATCGTTGTTTAAACGGCGAAGTAATCTGTGACTATCAAATCAAAAACAAGTACTTAAACTACAAATGCTTTAGACAAACTATTTCTACCCCAGAATAAATACCTAGGTATAGTAGTTAGGTCTTGGGTTGAGATGTCGATCTTTGTAACTATTAAGAATTATCTTGACAGTTAGCATCTTATCGAGTTTTTTACTTTTTTCTATTCTATTGTGAGTCTTTTTTCTTTGCCAACTGTAAAGATCGCGTAAAGATTCATCCCAGATATGATGAAGATAAGATGAACTAAAAACCGATAGGTTGAAAAAACTGGAATACGATCCCACTTATTGGAAGAGATTTTGATTATTTTGATGAAAACCAAACAGATAAAAACATTACTAACTGCGTTACTCTTGAGCAAGTTCGCGATCGCTGGAGGTGTGAGGGAAGTTCAAGCGCAAAGTGTTGGTACTCCCCCAGCAGAATTAGTAGAGGTAGTTTCGGCTATAGAAACAGCAGCGAATAATAAAGATCTAGAGGAGTTGCTGGAGTACTACAGCGATGATTTTACCAATACCGACGGTCTGAGTAACGATTCTCTAGCCCAGGCTTTGCAGCAAATGTGGAAAAGCTACCCCAGGCTTAGATATAGTACTGAAATCAAATCTTGGTCGGAAGTAGACGACCAATTAGTAGCAGAAACCATCACTACAATTCAAGGAACAAACAACAGTCAAGGTCGAATTGCGCGTCTTAATTCCACCATCAAGTCCCGTCAATATTTTCAAGACCAACAGTTAGTTAACCAAGAAATATTAGCAGAACAAACTAAATTAACTTCAGGAGATAATCCCCCTCAAGTAGAAGTAGTTGCCCCAGAAACGGTTAATACAGGAGAAAGATATAATTTCGATTTAATTGTCAATGAACCGTTAGGAGACAAAGTTTTGTTAGGTGCGATTAAAGAAGAAAAGACTGCAAGTAATCTGTATCTCAACCCGACAGCTTTAGAATTAGAACCATTGCCAGCAGGGGGAATTTATAGGACCGCAACTGCTGCTTTGCTGCCCGACAGCAACTGGGTTTCTGCGATTGTGGTTCGAGGTGATGGAATTACAATGGTTTCTCATCGGATCGAGGTAAAAGCTAAACCAGAAGCTAATAATAGAGAAAAATAAAAATGATTGTATCTAATTTATTTCCCGCTCTTTGGTATCTAGAGAGGATGCCAAAAAGCTAAAGTACAAATACTATTAAATAACACAATATAAAATTCCCAAGAATTGCCTAAACAAAATAGATAAATAACTCAAGGAAACAGTCAAATCTGTAATCTACTTATTACTAGTTTCCTTGGGATTAGACTGTTAATATGAATCAAAGATTTCGCAAAAGTTCGCGAGCCTCGAATATTTTGATCCGTCCCAAACGCCCATCTAAACGTTATTTACTACGCCAAAAACCCTGGTTAAAACGGCGTTTTCGTCTGATTTATTTAAAGCTGTTGCGCTTGCGTGGTAAACCCGAAGCAGTGGCTAAAGGTTTGGCTGTGGGAGTATTTGCAGGATGTTTCCCCTTTTTTGGTCTGCAAAGCGTGCTGGGCATTATTCTGGCTACTATTTTTCGCGGTAGTAGAGTCGCAGCAGTAGCAGCCACCTGGATTAGTAATCCTCTAACCTATGTACCTATTTTTGTTTTTAACTATAAGATTGGCAGGTTAGTATTGGGAACAAAAGATAACCTATTGTTCCTCGATTTGAAGTCGTTTACCGCATTTAGAGAATTGGGGCCGACTTTTGCTACTACTTTACTGACTGGCTGCTTTATAGTCGGTTTGATTCTCGCTTTTATCACTTATTTTTATAGTCTGGCAATTTTGGAACGTTTTAAGACTCGTCGTCATTCCAAATTGAGAAAGTAAATTTGATATGATTATCTGGTCTCCTCAACAAACCGCACGTACGGGTAGTTCACATTTACCTCAAGCACGATGATCGAAGTAGAAGAACAAACTCCTTGGACAGCAGAGGAATTGTCGGCCCAACTTTATGCTCAAAAATCCCGATATCACGATCTGCATCCTTTTCATCGCCGAATGAATGAAGGTTTGTTAAGTCCAACAGAAATTAGACTGTGGGCAGCCAACCGCTTTTATTATCAGAATAGTATTCCTTTAAAAGATGCTGCTATTTTATCCAACTGTAGCGATCGCGAGATTAGAAGAGAGTGGATCGAACGAATTATCGATCACGATGGGCGTGGAGAAAATAAAGGGGGGATTGAAGCCTGGCTGAGATTGGGGGAAGCGGTAGGAGTGGAGCGTGCAGAATTATTAGACGAGCGATATGTCTTACCTGGAGTACGCTATGCTGTAGATGCCTACGTCAATTTTTGCCGTACTCAGCCTTGGATTATTGCGGTCGCTTCTTCTTTAACCGAATTGTTTGGGCCTGGTGCGATCGAGACAAGATTGGCAGCTTTAGAGTCTCATTACCCCTGGATCGATCCTGCTGGGTTTGAATACTTTCGAGTACGCTTAAAACAAGCACCCCGCGACGCTCGTTACGCCCTAAATTTGGTTTTGGAACGTTGCCGAACTCGTAGCAGTCAAGAACAAGCAGTCAAGGCATTAATCTTTAAATGCGACTTACTTTGGAGTCAGCTGGATGCAATTGAGCGAGGCGAGACTCGCCCTGTTGAGTAGCGAGTAGTATACAATTCCGTATTTAGTATGGGCGAAAAAAAACAAATCAAGGCTCTAGATTATCTCGATTTTGCTGTTGGCGTGCGTTTGCATCATTGTGAGGTGAGACAGCAACACTGGCTGTTGTTTCCCGAAGGCGCGATCGCTTTAAATGATAATGCGATCGCCATCCTGGCTCTTTGCAACGGCGATCGTTCTTTTGATGAGCTAGTTACAGAATTAAAAAAACAATTTAGTAATGTCAAACCGAGGGACATTCAAGATTTTTTGTCCTACATGGCGCGACGAGGACTGCTAACTAATCGAATCTAGTTATGAATATAAAACGACCCCTAACCCTAATCGCTGAGCTTACCTATCGCTGTCCCCTGCGCTGCCCTTATTGTTCCAATCCACTCAATTATAGTGACAGTAGTTACCGTCAAGAATTGGCAACTGAATACTGGTTAGGTGCGATCGCTCAAGCTGCATCACTGGGAATTTTGCAACTCGGTTTTACAGGAGGCGAACCCCTTCTAAGACAAGACTTGGAGATAATGGTTGAAGCAGCAGCCAAAACGGGAATTTATACCAGCTTGATTACCGCAGGTACGCTTCTCACCCCAGAGCGAGCAGCCAAATTACGAGATTGTGGACTCGATCATATCCAGATTAGCATTCAAGATAGCCACGCCGATCGCTCTGATTACATTGCAGGAATCCCTTGTTTCGAGCAGAAAATAGCTGCTGCCAAATTGGTAAAACAGTTGGGATTTGCTTTAACTATTAATGTTGTCCTGCATCGTCACAACTTAGACCGCATCGCCGAAATTATAGAACTATGCCGAACTTTAAAAGCAGATCGGGTTGAGTTGGCGAATACTCAATACTATGGTTGGGCTTTACACAATCGAGATGCACTATTGCCTACCTTAGAACAGTTAGAAAGAGCCAAACAAACTGTAGCGATCGCTCAACAGCAGCGATATTTCCCGATGGGGGTTGTGTATGTGCTGCCCGATTACTACGAATCGTATCCCAAACCCTGTATGGGAGGCTGGGGTCAAAAGACGATGGTAATCGCGCCTAATGGAGACGTTTTACCCTGTCAGGTAGCTGCTTCAATCCCCGAACTGACCTTTACTAACGTCCGCAATCGCTCTTTAGATTGGATTTGGTATGAATCAGAAGCCTTTAACCGCTTTCGTGGCACGGATTGGATGAGCGAACCCTGTCGTAGCTGTCCCCGTCAAACAATTGATTTTGGAGGTTGTCGCTGTCAGGCTCTATTACTAACTAATGAAATAACAGCTACCGATCCCGTTTGTCATCTATCGCCAGAACATCATTTGATTGTGAAAGCTCGCCAATCGGGACAGCCAGAAAATTATCCTTCATTTAGATACCGCGATCGCACCATCAGTAAGCTGTTAAGCACTTAATTTATTCAGTTCATCTTATATGCAGAGTGTCAAATAATCTGACATATTGATGTCATTTTTTCCCGTCACAATTAGGTAAAACCAGACAAGATTTAGATGCGTTAAGAAAAACGGGCTGAGAAATAGTTCAAATTTCAGCCAATTTTTCAATTCAAAATCTAAATTTGTTAATTTTTGACTCTCTTACTTTTGACTTCACACATATGACTGGAAAATTTTCTTGGAAAACGATTACCCATTCCGCTTTTTTTGCTGGTGGCGCGCTTCTTACCATTCCTGCAATGCAATTTTTGCCTACCAAAGCCCAAATTGAACAACCTATAGCCCAGTTACCACCAGTTTCTTCGGCTCCCACGAGTACTAATTTTATTACTGCTGCCGTAGAACAAGCCAGCCCCTCCGTTGTCAGAATTACCTCCGAGCGCACTTCTCGGTCTGCTACTTACCGACAGCCAGCTAGGGGACTGGGTTCTGGTTTTATTATTAGCTCCGATGGCGTGGTACTGACTAATGCTCATGTGGTTCGCGGTGCGCAGCGAGTAACGGTGACTTTAGGTGACGGTCGTAGTTTGATCGGAGAGGTTTTGGGTCAAGACCCCCTAACGGATGTTGCGGTAGTCAAATTAGCAGCCAATGATTTACCAGCCTTGACTTTAGGAGATTCGGAAATCCTACAACCTGGAGAATGGGCGATCGCGATCGGCAATCCTTTGGGTCTTAACAATACCATAACGGCAGGTATTATTAGTGGTACGGGTCGCTCTGGAGGAGTAATTGGTTCGCCTAACTCGCGAGTTAACTTCATTCAAACCGATGCTGCCATCAATCCTGGTAACTCTGGAGGTCCTTTACTCAATCAACAAGGAGAAGTAATTGGCATCAATACGGCAATTATCGGTCGCGCTAGAGGATTGGGTTTTGCCATCCCCATTAACCAAGCGAGAAATATTGCCGAGCAGCTAATCGCTACGGGAGAAGTGCAACATCCTTATTTGGGGGTGCAAATGGTAACTCTCGACTCTCTTACCAGAGAACGGTTAAATCGCGATAATCTCAATCTTCAAGCCGATCGAGGGGTAGTTATTGTAGAGGTTGCCAATGCTTCTCCTGCTGCTAGAGCAGGCTTACAGTCAGGGGATATTATCGAACGGATCGGCGATCGCCAGGTACTTACAGCAGCAGAAGTCCAACAAGCCGTAGCAGCTAGCTCGATTGGCGAAGATTTAGCGGTGCAGATCGCTCGCAACGGTCGCCGTTTGACAATCGCAGTACAGCCCAGTCAGTTTCCTAGCTAGAATCTTTCTAAAAAAGGCAAACAAGGACGTTATCTGACTTTACCCCATATGAGAGATGCTCAGTGGGATGCCTTGGAAATAATTATGCACGATCTGGCTACATGGTATCCTGAATCTTTTACTTTAACTCAGTCGGGCGATTGCTGGACTTGGGAAAATAAAAAACTCAACCTCAAAGATACTTTTACCTTTTTAGATGAATCAACTTTACCCTACGAACCTTTGAATATATCTCCCGTCAAGTTCAAGAAGATATTATTTTACTCGACCAGAGAGAAGGAGATTTATTTATGGATGCGGGAATTCTGACTTTTCCCGCTAGTTGGTCTTTAGGCTTTGATGCGGGGATGCGCTTTGAGGAATTTCACGGACCAGTACGACGAGCGCATGACATGGGTGTTTTTAAAAAAGCGAAAGCCTTTTTAATGCGGGTAGAAATTGGCAAACCCTGGACGAGACTCAACTGGACGATGACCGTCAACCGCCGTTTAGATACTTCTTTAGATACCTATGCCGTTCCGCTCGGTCTGGTTGTCGCAAGCGAGTTTTCTGGTACAACTAACAACTAACGACCAATGACTAACAACTCGGAATTCCGAACTCCGAACTCCGAACTCCTAACTAAGTCTGTTATTACTTTAAATGGACGACGGTTACTCCCGAACCACCATCTTTTTGCTCGGCAAGCTCAAACTTTTCTACTTGAGGATGACGTTGGAGATATTCATGGACTCCTTGGCGCAAACGCCCCGTACCCTTACCATGAATAATCCACAATCCCCCCGACTCTATAGCACGAGCGATCGCATTATCGATTTCGATTTCGGCGTTGTTAACCCGACTTCCGCGAATGTCTAGGGTATTTTTAGAAGTACGCACCATCACTGGGGGTTTTTTCGATTTGGCGGGAGTAGTCTTTTTAGGAATTTTGGCTTGAGCTTTGGGTTTGACTTCGGCTTTTTGTCCGTCCAAGGATTCAATTTCCCCTAAACCGATATTCATTTTCATAATGCCAAAGCGAACTACCAGTTGTTCTGTATCCTCATCGATACTCAGTACTTCTCCAGTTTGATTGAGACGAGGAATTCTCACTCTTTCTCCGATTTGGGGTTGATAGCTCGGTTTATCTGGTTTTGGGGTACGGGTTTTGGCTAATTCTCTCTCGGCGATTTTATCGAGAGCCTCCGTTGCCTGTTGGGTTTTTTGCATGGTTCGATCGCCCTGCTGCAAACGACGAATTACTTTGGCAATTTCTTGTTTGGCTTCGGCGATCGCTTCGGTAACAGCTTTTTCTTGTACTGCTTTAAGTTCCCGTTCTCTCTCTTGTAAAGAAGATGCTTTTGCCGATACTTCTGAATAAAAACGCTCGGTTTGTGCTAATAATTCACCCGCTGCTTGGGCTTTGGCTTCTTGTTCTTTTCTTTGCGCTTCTAAAGCGGAAATTACCTGATTGACATCTTCTGAGGCCCCCACACCCACTAAAGACTGGGCTTCTTCAACAATATTGGGATTTAATCCCAGACGTTGGGCAATAGTCAGGGCATTAGAACGCCCAGGAATCCCCCACAAAAGCCTATAGGTAGGCTGGAGAGTACTATCATCAAATTCTACCGAGGCATTCTCAAATCGCTCATCTTGATATTTGAGGGCTTTTAATTCGCCGTAGTGAGTAGTAGCGATCGTCAGTAAACTGTGTTCCGCTAAATATTTTAGCAGCGCGATCGCCAAGGCACTCCCTTCGGCGGGATCTGTTCCCGCACCAACCTCATCTAAGAGAACCAGAGAGTTATTGACATCATTGTCTTTTAAAGCTTCAATAATTCGACTAATACGGCGTATATGTCCAGAAAAAGTCGATAAACTCTGTTGCAAAGACTGTTCGTCCCCGATATCAGCCAAAACCAGATCGAACCAGGGTAGTTCTACGGGTTCTTTTGCCGGTACAAACATTCCTGCTTTTGCCATCAGTGCAGCCAAACCCATTGTCTTGAGGGTGACGGTTTTACCACCAGTATTTGGCCCCGTAATTGCTACCACCTTAGTTTCCTGTTTAACTAAGACATCTATCGGAACTACTTCTGCTCCCTCTTCGTGGCGTTGTTGCCATACTAGTAAGGGATGACGCAAGCGACGCAGGGTAGTGGTTTCTTCTTTTGCCGTATCGATAAATCTGGGGGGATTTGCTTCTAACCACAAACCATAACGCGCCCTAGCAGTAGCCAGATCTAACATTGTAGCCACGGCTAAAACTTGCTCTAAGTCTTCTTGTACCTCTTCTACTTTCTCCGATAGGGCTTTAAGGATAATTTCTTCTTCTCGTTTTTCTTGACGTTCCTTTTGTCGTAGCTGGTTTCCTAGCTGCACCACCGCATTAGGTTCGATATAGTAAGTAGAACCCGTACTGGAAACATCATGGACGATGCCTTTGATGGTTTCTTTTTGGGCTGGTTTAACGGGTAAGACAAAGCGATCGCCGCGTTGGGTGATTACAGCCTCTTGAATTGCCGTAGAATTGCGCTGCATAATGTTTTGCAGGGTCTTATAAATCCGCTCTCGCAGACTTTTAATTTCGCTGCGAATCCCTGCTAGTTTGGGGTTGGCGCGATCGGTTATATCTCCGCGATCGTCGATACAATGGTGAATTTCTTGTTCGATTTCGGGATAGGTACGAATATCTGTGACTAATTCTTCTAGGGTTGGTAAGATTTCGCTCTTACTATCAATTAAGCGACGCAAGTATCGCGTACCAGCTAGAGTCGTAGCCAAATCTAAAAGTTCTTTTGCCGATAGTATGCCACCGATCGCCACTCTTTCTAAAGAAGCTCCAATATCTTTAATTCCTTTAAAAGTCCAGCCAGAATCCAACTCTTGTTCGAGATTGTAGATCTCTTTGGTCTGGGCTAATAATTTTTCGCTTTCTGCTTGCGTAGCGGGCAATTTCAACTGACGTGCTGCCACAACACCTAACTTAGTTGCTGCAAAGGTAGATAGATTTTGGCACACACGATGCCACTCCAATAAGTCTAAAGTTTCAGTGGTAATCACGGTCAGTTGGTTTTATTTTGATTGTAGATGAATAAAATTAAAATGCTCTGGGCTGAGAAAAATATCGCTAGATTTTGTCACAATTGCTCTCGGCGATAGATTGCAACAATTTGTATAAAAAAGTTACACTTATCTTAAGAATAGTTGACATCACTAGTTCCCTGCAACAATCAGGATAATTTAATCATGGAAAAACAAGAAAGTAAGTTCGGCTTTACCAGTTTTGCTGAAATTTGGAATGGTCGTCTGGCAATGATTGGCTTTGTTTCAGCTATTATCTTAGAATTGAACACTGGACACGGAGTCTTAGCTCAGTTTGGTTTGATGTAAGTTGGTATCGCTCTAAGACTGGAAACCTTCGGCTTTTAATTAATTGCTAACTCCTCGATCGCGACTTAAGCTCGATCGGGGATTTTTTAAGAATTGCAGTCCTTGTTAGGATTTTTACTATTTTTTATGCATAATACAAAAAGCCGAACCTAATATTTATTAACATATATAGTGCTATTGAGGTTTAGTGTTGCCATGAAACTGCCAACCCAAAATAACCAATCGAGCTTAAGAGCAAGGTTTTCAGCTAGCTTGGCGATCGCTAGTTGTTTGCTCGGTCTAACTGCTTTTAATTCAGTTCAAGCTCAAACCGAAAAAGGTTTTAAATGCGATACTGATTCTGGTGTTCCTACTACAATTTATAACAATGCTAGAGGAGTTAAAGAACCCTGGATTAAATGGGTTTCCGATTACTTTTCAAATTCAGACTGGACTCCTTTGTCTCGCTGTAAAACAGTAAGCCAACGTTTAGAGGAATACAGACGGCAAGGCAAGCTTAAATATGTAACCTTGGGTACGCAGAACGAGCAACAGATAATTTGCGTTGCCAGTTATGATAATGGCCCGTGCGAGGGAATCATTTATACTCTCAAACCAGGACAAGATGGGATTGCTGCCCTCAATAATTTATTTGCCTGGGGAAGCGGACAAGAAGACTTAGAGGCTAGTTACGAAACCTACAACATTCCCTATATTAATGTAGAAGAAAGGTTAGACGAGCAAAGTAGTAATTAATCTCGATGAAAGACTGCAATCTTGGCATGAAGCTGGGTATATTTTCCTTAAGTATAATTGCCATGCTGTCTGGTATTACCAACAGGCATTTTTCTAGATTGGTTACGGCCCAAGAAGTACCCGCGATTGAGATCCTACCAGAAACGGTTCGCGAAACTAATATTTATCAGCTTTATCAATCGGCAACAGTCCGTGTAGTCAAAGATACCTCGGCAGGTTCGGGAGTGATCGTCAAAAGAGAAGGCAATGTCTATTCCGTTTTAACCAACTGGCACGTAATTAGCGATCGCTATCCCCAAATTTTGACTGCGGATGATAAGCAACACCAGTTAATCAATCCTCCCGAACAAGTGGGAGATGCGGATTTGGCTTTGCTGCAATTTTACAGCGAGGTAGACTACCCTACCGCCAAGCTTGAAACTCAAATGCCCCAGATTGGTGAGACGGTGTATGCTGCGGGATTTCCTTTAGTGCTTGACGGCGGAGAAGACAGCCTGGAATTAGGTAATGAAGCGTTTCGTCTGACTCAGGGAGAAATCTCAATTATTCCTGAGAAATCCTTACCCCAAGGATATCGTTTGGGCTATACCAACAAAACAGCAATCGGAATGAGTGGTAGTCCGATTTTTAATACGGAGGGTTTAGTGGTAGCAATTCATGGTCGAGGAAAATATCGCGATCCTGGCTTTGGAGTCTATCTTTTTGAAGACGGTAGCGAACCCTCACCAGAACAACTCCAAAAGATGATTAAATCTAGCTGGGGTATTCCGATTAGTATTTATCGCGATCATCAGTTGCGGGAAATGGAGAATGGGGAATAGGGAATTGAGAAAGAGAAAATTTTAAGTTAATCATCTTTGTCTAAAATGTTTTTTAATCACCAACTTTTAAATTCTTATTTAACAACGGCAATTGCCACCACATCTACGATCGCTTTGGTTAGTTTAGCTCCTTCAGTCGCGATCGCCAAAAGTCCTACAGAAATAGCGGCGATCGCTAAAAACATGACCGTCAGAATTGATAATAATTTAGGCGCGCCTGGAGGATCGGGAATCATTGTGGCAAAAGAAAACAATACCTACACGGTGCTTACTGCCAATCACGTCGTCAAAAATGTCAACGTCGGTTATCTAGTCAAAACTCCCGACCATCAGCAGTACAAAGTAACTAATGTGCGCAACTTAACTAAAGAGGGACTAGATTTAGCTTATGTCACTTTCAACAGCGGTCGAGAGTATCCAATAGCAACTATTGGTGATTCTCAGTATGCCCTTCCTGGAGCCTCTATTTTTGTCTCTGGCTACCCTTTGAGCGCGGAAATAAAACAAGAGCGTTATTGGGAGTTCACCACTGGGACAGTTACCAGTATTCGCGATAGTGCTTCGGAAGGCTATTCAATGCGCTATCAGGCTTTGACTCGTCGAGGAATGAGTGGTGGTGGGGTATTTGATACCAGCGGACGTTTAGTAGGAATTCATGGTCAGGGTGATGTAATTGGCAGTGTCAAAAATGAAACTTCTAGCATTCCCGAACCGTTAAAAACAGGTTTTAATGCAGCAATTCCGATCGAAAACTTTATTGAATCTTCCGAAGCAGCTAAGCTAAATCAAGGGGCTTTAGCGATCGAGCGCGGTAAACCAGATCGGCAAGAAGACGATCTAGATTCAGAAGCAACGGAAAACTATGTCAATGGACTTGAATTACTGGCTAAGGGGGATATTACCAGAGCCAATCAACATCTGAGCCAAGCAGCAGAAAAAAATCCCGATAACGTCTTGGCAGTATACTATCAGGGTTTAATTGACTATACCAAGCGAGATCTAACCGCAGCGATCGCCGATTACGACCAAGCGATCGAGAATAACCCTGAATTTTCTTTAGCTTATTTTAGTCGTGGACTGGCAAAATACCGTCAAGGCAATCGAGAAGGGGCATTAGAAGACTACAATAATGCGATTCGTCTCAATCCTACCGATCCCTGGTCCTATCTCAACCGAGGGATTGTCAAAGAAGATTTAGGAGATCCCGACGGAGCTTTAGAAGACTACAATCGTGCGATTCGCATTGCTCCTGACTACGGCAAATCCTATCACAATCGCGGGGCAATTCTCTATTATCGTCGGGAATTTGCAGCAGCATCCAGCGACTTTAAAAAAGCCTCAGAAATATTCTTCCGAAATGGCGATACCAATAGCTATAATGTGGCGATCGACGGTCTAAATAAAGCCCAAAAAGCCCTCCGCAACTCCCAAAATTAATAGAGCTTGCGATGGAAAATATAATTATCCCTACTATTGGTCGCCTTTGATTTGATTGGCAATCGGCAGGAAAAAGTAGTGTTTTTTATTTCGCTTTGAAGTGCTAAAAATTGTTGTTTTGCGGGAACTATAGAGGGTAGACAATACTTTTTCCGTAACTGTTATCTATGGATTCTGCTACTGATTTATCATCAACCTCTTCCCCCAATGATTCTATGCCAGTGGTACAAACCTGGAATTTGGGCAAGGTTTACCGTACTGGCTTCTGGATGAATCAAAAAATAGAATCGCTCAAGAATTGTTCTTTAAGTATCTATAAAGGCGAAACTTTTGGTTTGCTAGGACCGAATGGGGCTGGAAAAACTACCTTGCTCAAAACACTACTGGGAATTACCCGTCCCTCTAAAGGGAGGGCGGTTATTTTGGGTAAGCCTATAGGCGATCGCGCTGTCAAGCAAAAGATCGGTTATTTGCCAGAAAATGCCTATTTATATGATTTTTTAACTGCTTGGGAGTTTTTAGAATTTATCGCGGGATTATTTCAAATACCTAAAAGTCAACAGCGTCAACGGATTACTGAGTTACTAGATCTCGTCGGATTGGCCCAATCTACCGCCCGCAAAAAGAAACTCAAACAGTATTCTAAAGGAATGCTACAGCGCGTTGGCATGGCACAAGCCTTAATCAACGATCCTGAAATTGTCTTTTTGGACGAGCCGATGTCGGGACTCGATCCGATGGGGCGTTATCGAATGCGAGAAATTGTCCTCTCCCTCAAAAAACAGGGAAAAACGATTTTTTTTAATTCTCATGTTTTGTCTGATATCGAGCAAATCTGCGATCGCATTGCTTTTCTGGCTTTGGGAGAATTGATCTGTCAGGGATCTTTGAACGAACTGTTGGGTAGCAGTAATGCATATCAGGCAATTGTCAAGGGGGGCAACTCTGAATCTTTAGCTCCCTGGATGAGTAATCTGACTCATGATAATGATTTTTGGCATGGTCAATTGAAAGTCGATCCAGACCGTTTCGTAACTAATTTAGAAGCTGCTGAGGCAAAGTTGGTCAGTATTCACCTGGCTAGACCTTCATTAGAAGAGTTTTTTATGCAGCAATTGAGAGCAAGAGGGATCGAAGTAAGTCGTTAAAGCTATAAGCTGTGGACAATCAAAAGCTCAGACTCAGACTAAAACTTATCGGTCTGGGCTTTTTTGGGGGATATGGAGCGTTTTGGACGGGATTAGCTAACCTGCTGTAAAGTTTGGGGTTTGTCCGAGGGTTGCGTTTGGTATTTAATTAGATCGGCTAATTCTTGTAATTGGTTAATCGCTTCTGCTCCTTCTAGTTTCATTAATTCGCGGTCATCTCTCATTTCTGTCCAGGTAATCCCATAATCTGAAACCAAGAAACGGATTAAATGCTCGTCTCCCAAACTAACCATGAAAGAAGCACTATTCATCTCACCGCCACAAGTGTAGCAAGATGCCAAATAACCTTTATTCTCAAGAGCGATCGCCAAAGCCTGAAGAGTCATTACTAAGTCTTGTACAAATTGACGATGCTGTTGTGCGAGTCTTATAAACACTTTGTTCCTCCGAACACCTTAAAAATTATTGTAAACGTTGATGTAATTTTTTAAAATTTTCTTAAGATTTTCCTCTTCACGTTCAGACAATAATAGATTTTCTTCAACAGTGTAACGAAGATTGGCTCGAACTTTATGTGTCTTTTGATTCAATTAGTACAGATTGAAAGACAATAATGCACAAAGGTACGATCGTGCCATCCTCTAAAACCGCCGATAAGCTGAATTCAGCTGGCGTAGGAATTCCGACAACAGCAAGGGGAAACTCAAAACCGCAGTGGTTGGCATCAGTTATGTCGGGGTACTGTTCGGCAATTTTGGGACGGCGTAATTTAACTGGGACTTCGATAATATTTTCTGCTTGATAAGTCACTACTAAAGTTTCCGCCTTAGCTTTTTTACCCAACACCCAGCCTTTCACAATTATCGCTCCGGCAATGGTCTGGGATTCAACTTGGGGAGTGATAATACCAAAACCCCACAAAGTCTCAAAGTCTGGTTTGGGAAGCGTTTTTCTAATTTCTTGTACTTGAAAAGGTGTGGTAACTTGCTCCGTCCAATTCTGAGATCTAGCGACTGCTTGTTTTGCTTGGGTAAGTTGAGACTGTACTAAATTAAGCTGCTTGGTTTGTTCAAATAGTTCCTTTTTGTAGCGTTGAACTTCGGTATCGGCTTTTTGTAGTCTTAGCTGAGTTTCCCCCAGTTCGATCTGAAAGCCCTGGTTGATTTGCAGTTGAGCTTTAGCTTGCGCTAAATCTTTCTGAAGCTGCTGAAAATCTTTGGTCAATTTTTCTAGCTCGGACTGCATTTTTTCTAGTTGAGCTTGTGCTGCTGAAGCTCGCTGTGCTTGTTGTTGGTATTTTTCTAAATCTCCTTCAGATAGCCAGTTAGCCAGTTTTGTCAGCCTCACATTCTTATTCCTCAAGTTGTGGTGATTAAATCGAGCAATGATATCATACCCTAGGAACACAGGGCTTGGATTCACTCCGTTAAATTTTACCTCAAGATTTTAATTATTCTGAGGATTAGCAATTTATTCACCAAGGAGAATCTGAAAATTGATGAGCAGTCGCCATAGTCAATCGATCTTGCGTTTGGAAGCAGTTAGTCTTCAGGCTTCTATAGGTTCTGATTTTTTATTACAAGATATTTCCTTTAGTGTCGAACCAGGGGCAAAAGTAGGCATTGTCGGTGCATCTGGAGCGGGCAAAACCACTTTACTAAGATTACTCAATCGTTTGGTTTCTCCTAGCCAGGGAAAAATTTATCTTCAAAACCAAGGACATCTACTTGCAGCCAACCAATTGCGTCGCCTGATCGTTCTAGCTCCCCAAGAGCCTAAGTTATTAGGAATGAATGTGCGCGATGCCTTGAGCTATCCCCTGCGGTTACAACAGCTACCAGAATCAGAAATTAAATCGAGGATTGATACCTGGACGGATCTATTGTCTATCCCCTCAGAATGGTTCGATAAGACCGAATTACAATTATCTCTAGGGCAAAGACAGCTTGTGGCGATCGCACGTTCTTTAATTATGCAACCCCAGATATTACTTTTAGATGAGCCTACTTCCGCACTAGATTTGGGTACTGCTACCAATTTATTAAAGGTACTCGAACAGCTAAACCAGAGTCAAAACCTGACGATCCTCATGGTCAATCATCAATTGGAATTAATCAAAGATTTTTGCGATCGCTTTTTATTTTTAAATGCAGGAAAACTAGAAGAGGAGATTTGCGCCACCGAAACCAATTGGCAAAGACTACAGCAAAAACTGTTGCGATCGCAGGTACAGCAAGAGCAAGAATGGGATTGAGCCAGAGTCGTTAGTCAGGCAAAGTAGCTTTTTTTAAACACTACGAGAAAGACGACTTATTTGGCTCGAACCAGCCACCGAAAGTTCTTTTTCAGCATATTCTTCGTTGTTTTCAATTAATGCAGGATTGAAACGATAGCCCACATTACGCACCGTTTGAATTATATTTGGTTGTCGTGGATTCATTTCAATTTTCTTCCGCAAAGAAAGTACGTGAGTGTCTACAGTACGGGGGTTATCAATGGCATCGGGCCAAGCACGTTGCAACAATTCAGAACGACTTAAAGGGTTTCCTTCGGCTTGAGCCAAGACATAAAGTAGACTAAACTCCTGTGGAGTCAGTTCGATATAATTTCCCTTGAGCAGCACCCTTCGTTGTGCCAGATCGATTTTCAGATCTTTGCACTCTAGAGATAAAGGAACGGAGTTGTTGACTCGCATTCTTCTGATCAATGCTTCCACTCTTGCCAAAAACTCTTGCATTCCAAAAGGCTTGGTCAGATAATCATCAGCACCAGTTTTTAATCCTCTTACAATATCTTGTTCGCTACCACGGGCGGATAACAATAGAATTAGAGACTTTTGTTGTTCGTATAGCCAGTGAGATAATTCTAATCCATCTCCATCGGGTAAATCGGAGTCAACAATTACTAACGTTGGCTGATGTCTATAAAAAGCATCTCTAGCTTGTTGCAGACTAGCAGATTGGCTGATAACATAACCTGATTGTTGTAAATGCCAACCCAGTAGCGAACGCAAGTGAGGATTACTTTCAACTATTGATATATGTGCTGAAATCACTTTTGCCTCATTAAATTTAGGGAAATTCTTGTAAGAATAAGGCTAACACCCGTATGATGAACATTTTGTAGCGATGGTTACGTCCAATCAGTACAGATAACCTGACAAAAAAAATAGGATTGTCAATAGCTAAGGCAGTAAAATAATAAAAAGCCAGAAAACTTAATAACAGTTCAATAATTAGCAGGCAGCTATTTTCTTAAAGATATCTCCGTTAGGAATATTTGCAAGCCGTTAGCTTTTAGTTAACTACTTGCCTAGCTAAACAATAGTACAGAACAAAAAAACCAAAATCAACCGCCGTCTAGAGCAATATTATTAAGCCAGAGTCATGATTCTTCAACATCCTCAAACAATTCGTCACTATCAAAAAATTACGGATGGAATGGTCGATCTATACCGTAGACGCTATAGCTTTGAAGAAATCAGATTATACATGGAAGGATACATTGCTTGCTTGCGTAACAGTGACTTTATCGAACAGTATCATATTCATCGTCTAGAAGAACAAGCATTACGCTTTTTAAGAGATCCCTCCAATTTTGAGTTGTCTTTCCCTCAAACCCAGACAGAGAAAGAGACAGACTTTTGGTAATTCAAAGTTATTCAGGCTGGGGAGTAGAAAAGCGATCGGAGTTCGGAGTTCGGAGTTTGGAGTTCGGAGTTCGGAGTTCGGAGTTCGGAGTTCGGAGTTCGGAGTTCGGAGTTCGGAGTTGTCTTCCCCTACTTCCCCATCTCCCCTATCTTCCCCAAGTACCCATCTCCCTATGCTACCTCATAGCTATCCGTAGCCAGCTTGAGCTTATTTAAATTAATTTGAAAGTGCTGTAGGATAAATAATTTAAGCACTGATAATCAACTAAATTTACCATGCCTGATTTACGCGAAAGATTGAGCAGAGACATTGCAGATATTTCCTGGATAGATTTAATGCCTCATGCCAAAAGAGATGCAGTGATTGTCATTAAATCAGAATTAGATCTATCTGAAGTGGCAGCAGCGATCGCTCTAGATGATACTAACTCAGTTCAAGCATGGATCTCAGAGCAATCAATTGCTAAGCCTACTGCTAACCAATTGAGTCAGTGGAATGACAACCCCCAAAAGCAATTTACAGCCTTAATTGTGCAGCCATTTGTGGTAGTTCAGGAAGTAATCTAAAAATTAATGCTATATGGTTGTTAGTTCGGAGTTCGGAGTTCGTGGTTGTACTTTCTCATTCCTTGCTCCTCATTCCTCGTTCCTTTTCCTTCTCCATCTCCTCTATCTCCCTCCGCTCCTTTTTAGTCAGGTTTTAGAGCCGTGGTTAACTGTGAAATCCAGCCTACTGGTTGAGTCTTAATTTCGACAAAACCCGCAGCTTCGAGCCAACAATCTACATTTCCTGCTGCATAGACTTGGGAATAAGGTTCGCGAAATAATTTAATCAGCCAGTCAGTACGACGCAGACGCAGTTGATTACCATCAAGAATAATAATTTGTCCTCCAGGTTTGAGTAACCGCTGACATTCTTGTAAAATTGCCTGGGAAATTTCTACGGGGGTTTCGTGGAACAAAAAAGCAACCGAGATTAAGTCGAAGGTTCGATCGCCAAAATTAGTAGCTTCGGCTAAACCCTGTAGCCAATTAACGGCTAAATTAGCTTTCTTGCCCTTGTCTTCGGCAATTAACAACATATACGGCGAAATATCTAGTCCAGTCACCTAACTTTTCACGGGATCTTGGGAAGAGAAATAAATTAGGGAATAATGTTCGCTAACCTTTGTTCAATCTGAATGATTCCTCAACCAAATCTGACAACCCCATTGAAAGTGTACTCATCGCTCGCTCCAAAGCTTCGATTCGACCACGACGAGATAGAGCTTCAACCGCCTTCAAATAGGCTTCACTTCCAGCTTTGCCCAAATATCGATCGCAAGAGGGATTACCATTTTTGGTGACAAAGATCGGCTCATGGGACATCCATTTGTAATACCAATAACGACCACCCTTTTTTCCTTTGGCTTGGTAGCTCACAATCCAACAACCAGACGGAGCAATTTCACCTTCGTCCCTTATGTATTTAGTCGCTTTTGACTAAAATTGTTGAACATGAGCCAAAAGGCGAGGGTTATACCCAATTCTATTCATGTTCGACTTTGGGAGTACCAGTGGCATTAAGCAATCTTTCTTAGTAGTGAAGTTAGTACGATGGCAATTATCCCTGGAATCCAAGCTAGCCATCCGCCTTGGGTTAAAACCAACCAACAGACACCAGATAAAACAATTACACAACCGGTAATTGCCCAACTTCGAGCTAGATAATTCTTTCCCAGACTAGTAATAAATCCACTACCAAAAGACCAAAATCCGATCCACAGCCAATCTCCCCAAAAGGGTAGCCACCAAATTAGCGGACGATTATCTTCCACCGCACTGACAAGCTGACTAACAACATGAGCGTGAAGATGTAAACCTCTAATTTCTCCCATTGGCGTATCGTGAACATCAGGTACAGATTTGGCGGTCACACCAATTAAAACGATCCGGTCTTTAATCCAGCTAGGATCGAAGGTTTCCCGTTCTTCCAATACATCTCTAATAGTTACTTGTTGAGCCAATTGGGGAGTACGACGATAGGAAATAAGTAACTGATTACCGCGATCGTCAAATTTTTGATATCCAGCACTACCATTGACTAATCTGGTAATAATCTGAGAACCAAATTGCCAATTGTTTTCTACGGTAGTAACGGAAATATCGCGACTTTGAAAATAACGACCAATTAACTGCAAGGCAAAGGAATAGTTAGTTCTGCAATAAGAAGTTTTAGCCAGAGGATTATCGCTACGCGAGAGGAGATATCGACGAACGCGATCGTCTCCACCATTGGTTACTTGCAAGTCATCATAAAAGTTACTAAAACCAACTTGTTCGAGGGGGCTTTGTGTTGGTGGAGCAACGCTATTTTCAAGATTATCTCCCAAACAAATACTAACTACATTGGGTTGTTGCCAATTTTTTGCCAACTCCGAACGATTATCGGCTCGATCGTCGGCATTACTAGCTGGAATTGGATAGTCGCGAAATATATCAATACCAATAACTGCTGGTTGATGTTGTTGTAGTTTATCAATCAACTCTGCCAGAACGCGATCGGGAAGAGGATATTTGTATTTGCTACTGCTAATATCTCGTTCGTCAGCACCAATAATTAGTATCCGTCGATCGCCTGATTCTGAGGGGAGTTTTTGACTGAGATAGTCAAAGGCCCTCAGTTCCCAACCCTGGAGCATTCCCAGGGTTCTCAAGCCAATTACTGCCACAGTAGCGATCGCACTTCTAGCTAGTACTCTGGTGATTTTTGCTTGTCGAGTTGAAATATTTTTAACAACAGACTCTTTTTTTTGCTGATATAGCTGATGCCATGCTGGAGGTATCTCCGCAGGATTTTGGACAATTATTGGTAGCCAAGTAGCACAGGGATAGAGATCTTCTAATCCTTGTAATTTAGCTCTAGCTTCTCTTACTGCTAAATAAAAACTTTCTCCCCTGGCGTAAGCAGTCAAAAAATATTTCAAAAATTCTTGAGCGACTAGATCTGGAACTGGTTCTCGCATCACCACGATCTGGGGAATCTTTAAATCTGCTAGTTCGCGAGCTAATCCCAAACCATCACAGGAATTGAAAATCGCGATTTTTAAGCCTTTGGCCACCGCTTTGCTCAAAGCATATTTTAATTCTTTAGTAGTTAAACTGTCTTGTTGGTTGATTTGAATACAGCCTGTTTGTTTATGGCGATCGCTATTACCATGTCCGGCAAAAAAAAGAATATCCCATCCTCGATCGTCCCATAGCTGTTCGGTAATTTCTTTTCTGTTGGTTTTGGTTAATAAGGTGACGGAACTATTAGGTAACTGTTCTAAAATCTGGCGATCGCGACTGGTATTTATCCCCTGACTATTACCAATAATCGCTAAAATTCTAACTTGAGGTTTTAAATTAATTACGCACTGCTTTTCCTTTTCATAATAAGGTTTACTAAGAGCTATTTCTGCCTTGGTATAAGACTCGAAGCAGTTGACTAAATGCCAAGGCAAACATTGAAGCTGGATATTTTCTGTCTGAATTAGAATTCTAATTTCATCAACAGGATTTAATTTCGATAAAAATCTTTCTTTGAGGTGACGAAAAGAAGCTGCATCGAGCCAATTATTGAAGCTGGTTAATAGTTTGCTGGCAGCAAGATTGCAGTCTTCACAACGAGAATAATTAGAAATAAATGCCTTATTAGATTCGAGTCGAGCTGATAAACCTAAGCCCAAATAAGCTTTTTGCCATAAGTGATATTGTTCGAGAATGTGGGGTGCTGCTGGTAGTTGAGAACTAATTTCTAATTCAGTAGACAAACCTTCTTTGCTGATTTGCATGATAACTGAAAACCCTGTGGCAAAATTACCCTCTGTGATTTTCAAAGAAACTATATATACAGACATAAGCTGTTAATCATCGAACATTGAACGAGGTAATTTAATTAAGGCAAACGAGGGATAATTAATATTCTAAAGCAGAAATTGTTCTGTAAGTTCGGCATCATTTAAAATTAATTGAACCGTAAAAAGTTCTTTTGGTTGCCCACTAAATAGAAGTTGAATAAAGTTATCTTGGCTTCTAGCTTGAGCTTGCATAAAAACTTCTCCTGATGATTCGATGACCTTTAATTTGAGTGTTTCTGGTAAGTAAATGTTGTCGGGACTAGGATGTACCTGCAAGGTAACGTCGATACTACCACTGGATTCAGGGGTAATTTCAACTAACAATACTACTGGGCAATCTCCTAATTGAATTCCTAAGTCAACTAATTTCGCTCTTTGGATACGATTTCTTGTTTCCTTAGTTATTGAGAGTCTCTCTGGGGACAATTCAGCATTTCTAAATTCCCAGGCTGGAGTTAATTGACCTGGATTTAAAAGACTTTCTACTGCTAACCAACTAGGAGTAAAAATATTATTTAACCATTGCTCTAGATTGACTACAGAAGAATTAGCAGTTGAAGCTCTAAGATCGTGAAGGCGATCGATTAATGCCTCTATTGGTTTTAGATCGCTAATAGCTAACTCTTCAGTCGCTACTTGTGGCGTAAATCCTAAGATTGCAGCTTTTTCAAAAGAGTCATCAATTTTGACCGCCACATAACCAAGACGTAGATCCCAAACCTCCATCGGAATATGACAGCTAGTATCCCAACTTTTTATAGGACGACATTCTAATTTACCTAAATTAGCAATATTGAGATCTGCCACATCATCACAGGTTCGCATCAGGGGATTCCAACTATCACTCTTGACTAAATCTGTAGCGATCCCCAACATTTCTAAATAGTTGTTTACTACTAATACTGCCAAGGTATTATAGAAGACTCGTGCTGCTTTATTTGTAGTAGTTTGTTGTGCTGCAAAATCATGGGCTATTTCTCTAGTTTCTGAAGTAATCGGCAAGGGAATAGCAATATGTTCTATGTTTGGAAAATTGGCAACCATAATATATCTGACTTGATTATTTATATATACCCTTGAAATTTACTAAATTCTCGCAGTAGTGGCTTACATTTGCGCTGATAAAAGCTACTCAATGTTCCTGCTGAGACTTGATATTCTTCCGCCAAAGTTTTCCATGGTGTTTCTGGTGGTAATCTTCTTAAAATTAAAACTTGACAAGTAATTTGTGGATGATTATCTAAATGAGTTTGTCGTAATTTGTATTCAGGATCTTCTAACACCCACTTTTCAATCTCTTCTAATATTGGAGGAACATCTATCTTGGCAGGTAAATTCTCTACTGGATCGATTATTTTGTTACTTTTATCGACTCGCACTGGTGTAGTTTGTTTTCTTTGCTTTTCTGTTTTGATGTAGCCATCTTTTAATCTCCATTTTAGGTAATTGTTTAACCAAGTTACGACGCTAGCCTGACTGGGATCGTAAGCTTTAGCAGTTTTCCCTTCACAGATGTTTTGGCAAAAATAAATCCAAGTATCTTGCAACGCATCTTCATAATAGGGAGTATCTTCATTCCACAATTTATTGCTAACCAATCTAATAATCTGTGTTAGTTTTTTCTGGCGTTGTTTACTTCCATGAGGATATTCACAGGCTTCTTGAACAAGCTGAACTAAGATGTTAGCGATTTTTTCCATATACTCTGGAGTTCGACTTCAAGACGTATAAGTTTTAAATTGTTATTGCTTATACTTTTTCACTAGATTTCGATAATTACCTTTCTCTTTAAACAATAAATATTCTGCAATTTTTTTACAAAAATTAAGATTTTTTTTGTAGCTCGCAAGAATTCAATTAGTATGATGCAATCGCTCGCCTATCGCAAAATCGCAGTAGGTCTTTTGGTTAGGACAGAAAAATTAATTGCTCGTGAGTAATGAGTAATGAGTAATGAGTAATGAGTGTCCCGATCTAAGTTCGTATTCCTATATAGGAATCCTATTTCAGATGAGAGATTATATTTTGGGCAAAGGGAATAGGGAATAGGCAACAGGGAATAGAAATTTTCTTAGATCATTTAGAATTGCTAATAAAAATTAAACCCTGGAAAAAAACACCTGAATTTTTCCTATTTTGCTTATCCAAATTTAACTACAAAATAACAACAAATATAATTTAGATAATCATAAAAAAATATTATGTATAACAGCAAGAACGAGGTAGTATTATTTTGATAGTTCCATTTAATACTAAATCTATCGCGAGTACTAATAACTCCTAATTCACGTTGCTCAGGTCAGATAAATTTAGCTCTCGATCCAACACAGGTTAAAAAGTTTTGCTTCCATTAAAAATACGGCTTGACGCAAATTCTACCTAATTTTCTCGGAAGCTGTTACCACTAAACCTGAACTTTTCCGATCGCTTTCCTGAATAAAACGGGATTTTTTCTGCTAAAGATTTGGGCGATAGCAATAAACGTTTGAAATAAGTATATCGATAAACAACGACAGTATGAGTGATTATGGTCTGGTTATAGAGAACCAAATCTACAACAGTGAAGAGGCTGCTCGAGCTGTTGCTGCTTTGCTAGCTCCAAGATCTAGATTTTCTTGAAAATTAGCATTTAAGCTTGAGTTATCACCAATGATTTCCACTAAATATTTTTTGGGCAGAAGTATCAAAATGTTTTTAAAAATAGCTTTCTCTGGGGATCGATGGTCAAACAATCGATGGGCAATCTTAGCTGTTGCATTATCAATAGCTTTGCTCTTAATTCCCCAACCTGGAAACACCAAAGAAAAGACGAGTAATAATAACAGACTACCAGCAGCACCAGATACAGGTTCGCCTGAAGGAGATTTTTCTGCTGGAGGAACTAGGGACAATCGGATCGGGAATAGTATGTGTGGTGTTGGCAACCAACGGATTGTCTACTTATTGGGTAATAGAAATCGAGAGTTTACCTCATCTGCCTATCCTACGTTCTGGTTTTATCTTCCTAAAACTAGGAATAAAATATCCCAAATGAATTTCGTACTGACAGAATTAGAAACAGGCAAGAGGATATATGAGCGGGTAATTAAGAAAACTACAAGCTCGGGAATAATGGGGATCGACTTACCCAAAGCAAAACAATATGCCCTATCTCCAAAAGTAAACTATGCTTGGAGTCTTCAAGTTAATTGCGCCGAAACCGAGTCAGAATCGGAAATGGCTCTGGAAGGATGGATAACACGATTACCATCAAAATCCAATTTACAAGCTCAGCTAGCTGCTACCTCTGAAGCAGAAAAACACAGAGTTTATCTAAGACATAATCTTTTGTACGATGCCCTAACTCAACTGGCGAAATACCACATAGCTAAACCAAATAATATCGAGATCGAAACAGCATGGAATCAGTTACTAGTAACATTGGGATGGCAAGATTTAGTCAGGCAGAACTCAGTAATTCGTCCATCTTTGAGCAAGATTTGCATATCTAGTAAGAGAAAATAATTATCAATCGTTTACCGCCAATTGCCTACTAAAATAAAAGCCGACCAGAAAAAAGGATGAGAAAAAGCACGATCTTGGAGAGTCGATATTTGAGCTTGACGTAGAGCTTCAGCTTTAGTAAGATTTCCTCGCGCTAATTCTTGGTAAAAACGAGTCATGAGGGTAACGGTAGCTAAATCGTTAACCGACCATAAAGAGGCTACTGTACTACGCGCTCCCGCACGAACGGCAATTCCTGCCAATCCTAAAGTCGCTAAGCGATCGCCCGAAGCTGTTTGGCAAGCACTTAGCACCAATAGTTCGATCGGACGGATCTGCTTACTATCTCCCCGTAACAAGCGACTCAACTCGTCAATGTTAATCCGATTATCCCAAGTCAAGATAAAGGTATCTTCAGCTTGAGAGCTAAATTGACCGTGAGTGGCCAGGTGAACTATTTCAAAAGGAGTTCGATTGGTAGAGCGATTAAAGTTTTGTTCGGTAAAATTATTATTTAGTAAGATATTTGAGGCAAATAGAGATTGGATCTGTTCGATTTCTTGTTTGACTCCAGGCAGACTAGAAAAACCTTGTCGAGGTTCTGAAAGTCCTGCTAGTAGTGCCTTTTGCTCTTCTCTATCTGGAGTTTGTAACTGAGTAAGTTGTAAACCAGGAGCGATCGCGACGTTATATTTTTCAATCAGGTATTGTTGACCATCGTGTAGGGTAGCTGGTGGTAGATTACGCAATATACCGTCGGGAACAAAAACTAAGGTTTCGATCTGGTTAGCCTGCAATTCTGCTTCTAGGGGGCGAATCAGCCAGTCATAAATTTGTTGAAACAGATTTATATTCAGACGACGAGGCGAACTTAACTGACTGTTAGCGGAGATAACAATCAACTCGATTTCTGATGGTGGTAACTCTTTAAAATAGTGGCGTAAAGGTTGACTGGGCACAGCAGCGATAACTTCCAGGCGATCGCCCAAAACGATCGTGTAGATAATTGCTGCGGTGGGATCTAGTTGCTCGATTTGTTTGGGTTGGGCATCTAAACAAGCATCGTGAAAGAAATTATCTAACTGAGCTAATTGTAATGATTCGATTGTCTGTCTGGCTTGGTTTAAATTAGCTTGGCTAGGCTCCGATCGTAATAATAGTGCTGCTAGCTCTCGATAAACTGGCTCAATTTTTTCGCGAAAAGAATATTGTATGTCTGAGCTTATCGCTACCAGATCGCTTCTAAGAGATTGGAGATTTTCGATGGCTTGGGTGTAAGATGCGATCGCTCTTTCTCGATTACCCTGAGCCTTGAGTATTCTTCCTAATTGCCATTGCCATTGATAGCTTAATTCTTTGGCATCTAGGCTTTGAGCTTTAACTAAAGCCAGTTCGGTTATTTGTGCTGCTGACTGCCATTGTTGGTGGCGTTCGTAGAGATTGCCCAAAACTCCCAAAGCATCGGCTTCAGTTCTGGGAATATTTAGGGATTTAGATTGCTCGATCGCATCGGCTAATAAGTTTGCTACTTTTCTTGGTTGGATATCTAATTCAATCAGTTGACGCGCCAAACTAATTCTTGCCTGGATAGTAGTTTGTCGGGGGGGAAGTTGAGTGATTAACCGTTCGATTTCTATTGCTAAGTCAGAAGCCACTTTCTGGTTTCCCAAGCCAACTAAAACCCCCAATTCATCCAGTTTTCCTCGTAATTGAATATATGGATGAGGTGCGATCGCGATCGCCTGTTGATAAAAGTTGATTGCTACCTCTGGTTGCTCTTGAAATCTGGCGTTATTCCCTAAACTAAGTAAAATATCAGCCATAGTTGGCTTATCTTCTAATTTTTTGGCAGTAGCTAAAGCCGATTTTAAGTTATCGTTTGCAGCTTGATATTTACCGACTCGATTCAAAACATTGCCCAGATTGAGTAAAGCCTGAGCTTTAATTAAACTATCTGGTTGATTTTCAAGTTGCTGGTTAGTTGCAGTCAGAGTTTTAAGACTTTGAGAATATAAACCCAATGCCTGTAAAGCATTGGCTTGATAAATTTTTCCCTGAGTTAAGCCTGTAATATTTCCTTGTTTTTCGTAAACAGAAGTAGCCCTTCGCCAAGTTGCCAAAGCATTTCGCGCTTGTCCTAAAGACAATTCTAGTTGTCCTTTAACTTCTAAAATTTGAGCTAACAACTGACTCTTTTCCGATTCGCCATCGATAGAGTCAATAATCTTTGACCCTTGAGTGAGGGTGATTTCTGCTTGCTCCCATGCTCCCAACTTTTGATAAATTAAAGCTAAATTGCGAGTAGCGATCGCCATACCAACCCGATCGTCCTGTTTCTGATACTGT
>JASJEI010000063.1 GCA_030064795.1 Pleurocapsa sp. MO_226.B13
GCAAAACCTTTTTTCAATGCCCCAACCATAAATTGCTTGAGAACATCTTTGGGATTATCTACCGCTTTTTTAAAGGCTTTGGGGTCTTGTTTCAGGGCATTCAATAATTCTGTTGCACCGACCAATCGCAAAGCTCCTTCAAAACGAAGTTCTTTAACCTTTTCCATCACCACACTGGAAAAAGCCATTATCTTGCCAATTACTGGTCCGAGATGTTTCTTGAAAACTTTAAGATTACCTTCAATCCCCTTCCAACCTGACACTTCATTCCAGAACAACTTGAGACGACGGGAAATGTCGTTAAAGTTAATGCCAAATTTGGCTACTTTTCCTTCTACCCATTTACCAGCCTGGGGCAAGGTTTTAGTCTCTTGTAGTTCGCGGAATAAAATCTCACCAAACAACGGACTAAGTCCCATGTAGCCTTTAATCAGATTGACACCAGAGCGTGCAACTTTGTCTCCTGTAATCAGGTTTTTACCTAAAACCACGTTAAGCAGGCTATACCCAGGAATTGTATACTCTGCCAGGGAGTTGAGTCCTCCTTTTAATTTTCGTATTGCCCTTTCCTTGAGAGAACTCCACCCCCATAATTGCAGCTTGGGAGTCAATCCTGTAGAGATGTTGACCAGGCGTTGAATGCTAGCTCCCTGTTGAACGGTATGGGTTAATTCATGAGCCAACAGGTGTTGACCCTCAGAGGATTGAGGGTTGTACTTCCCGTCGTCGAAATAGATGTCATTACCATGAGTAAAAGCTTGCGCTCCCAATTCCTGATTCATTCCCACAGCAGAGCGATCTGTGTGAATTCTCACTCCAGAAAAATCTGCTCCGAACGCTTGCTCCATTGGCTCTCGAACTTTATCTTCTAAGGGCTGTCCACCTCCTTGTGTTTGTTGAATAGAGCTTTCTAAATCTGACGAAGTAGTTGATGGTGCTGTTAATTCCTGCGAGTTGTCTTCTTTAGTAGATAATCTGTCTCTCTGAACAGTAGAAAACATTACTGTTCTTTGCCAGGGATTAGAAATTAGCGGCTTCCGAGCTACTTTTGGCGAATAGGGAAATTGGTCGGAATATTCTTGTAGCGATCGCTCGTTCCGAGAAACTCCATCGGCAAAATCAGAACGAGCGATAGGAATCAATGGTGGTGCGCTCGCGCTATTCTTTGATTCTTCTGCTAGCGATCGCTTTCTCTTGCCATCTATTGGCTGCTGCACCCTGTCAGGGGAAGAGAGATCGAAGTTTAGTTTGGATTGTACTGGAGGACGGTTGGGAGCAGAAATGGGTATTTTAGTTAAATCAAAGTTATATCTTGATAGTGTTTTTATTTTGGCTAGTACGTCCGCTCTTGACTGTTGCGATTCAGATTTTGCTCTTACTTCTGGTTGCTGAAGCTGTTTTTTGGTTTTGTCTGCTTCTTGAGGTTGTCCTGGAGGAGATGGAGTGAATGTTTGGATGGTAGTTTCAGAGTTTTTTGATTCAGTTTCCCGTTCTTTTTCGCCCGACTTGTTATCTCCTAGCTTGGGATTAATTTTTGGTGATGGTTGCGACGATCTATGGGGAGAAGATATGGGAATCTTACTTAAATCAAAGTTAAATTTAGGGTCGGGAAAATCCAACTTCGGAGCATTTGTAGGCTGCTGCTTCTGTTTTTTGGCAACTAATGAACTGTGAATAATCGGCACATGAGACTTGCCAACGGGACTGTGAATGCGAATTCGGCTAGCCATAGCCACCACCAAGATAATTGCATTAGTCGTGCAGAATTGCTTTTCTAAGATTGCTGTATTTAGTAATTAACCCAATTGTGGCAACGCTACACATCCTAAGTTTATGGTTGCATAAAAAGCTTATTTTTATATTCAACTTTTGGCTAATTTTTGCTTAATTGTATCTTTGGACTATTTTAGCTGTGTCAGTACACTGCAAAATCGGCGATCGCATTAAAGTTTTTGAGCATCAAGATAGTGCGATCGCAATAGACACTCGATCTGTTATTGAAATAGACAAACAGAAAGTAAGAAAATCTCTCCAGAAACCATTGAACTTGGAGAAAAAAGAATGATTGATGAAATTATAGTGATTCACGCCATCGTTGGTGATTTACCCAAATACCACAGTTAAATTACGCGGTAGGTAGCAAGATCACAATTGAGCTTCCGATTGCTTTTTCTGGAGGAAGAGGAAAGGCGATAATTCCTGATTTATCGAGATTCAACTCTTTTTCGTAGATTTTAGTAGCCCTAGTTCTCGTTTTCCCGTTAATTTCCCTAGTTTCCTGACCAATTAAACTAAAGATAACAGGAACAGAGTCAGATTCTACTCCAGGGAAATACCAGAAAAAGTAAGGATAATCATCGAAGGTATAGCCTAAGCCATTTTCAGGAGCGATCGCTCTCATTGGTTTTCGATCTTTAGTACAATAATCGACATCACACCGTCTAGAAGCACAAATCCTGTTATCTCTTCTTGCAGTGGGTAAACTGCGAAAGGTTACTGGTCTTCTTGCTTCTAAATTAATAATTTCGCCAACATAGATTAAATTAGGACGCGATCGCAAGTGGGGATTGTAATTCAAAATTTGAGGCACACTCATGCCCAATCGATTCGCAATTCCCGCCAAAGTATCTCCTAATCTAACTCGATAAGTACGAGCTTGGGCTATCAGATCGCTATTATGAGATTCAGATATCTGAGATTCGAGATTGGAAGCAAAAGCAAGATAGCTGTTATCTTGAATCAAGCAACTAGCTAGGATGTTGATCCTGCTCACAGGCGATCGCTAAAGCTTCATGCAACTTTTGTGTAATTTGTGGGAGTCGAAAAAGCCAATTTTCTTTTAGATAACATAGATTGACCAAAAACTTCATTTGACCAATCATTAACCTCGTTTATATGAATAGTTTCCATCGCTTGAAGTACTTTATCTGGAGTTACTTTGGTAGTGGATAAAAGAAGTGTTAAAATCATTTCATTAATATCCGAATTAGGAGAAGATGAAGCGAAGATTTTGTATTTACCAAAAATTGATTCAATTATATCTGATGTAGCTATAAAAGCTTGGTTTTTTGGAATTTTTTCGCCTTCAATAGCTAAATATTGACTAACTTTTTGTTGAGCCGATTGAATCCAAGCTGAATCAGAAAATTTCTCGCTTAATTTCAACCAATCTTGTTGAGATAAGGGATGAATTCCTTGTTTGATGAGTTGCTTTTTTCCTAGAGTAAAAACTTCGAGAATTTCCGCCGTAATATGAAGTTCTTTTTCATAATTTAATAACCAACCCAATTTTTCTAAAAATTTTCTTCGTCCTAATTTGGCGGCTTGAGAAATTAATTTGCCTTGTTCTTCCCATAGTTTTTGACCAAGTTTTTTAGTCATTACTTCGGAAAAATAAATAAAATCTGGTGCGGTTATGCCGAGAAGTAAGGGAAGTTTTTTCAAACAAGTTTTGTCCAGTTCATCTCTCAATATAAACAGAGTTTCTCTATCGATAATAAATTCAGTACTAATAAGAGAAAAATCTTGTCTTTTCCAGTATTCAAGGACTTTAAGTCCCCAACTTACCAGAAGGTCTATATTATGATATCTGGCTTTAGCTCTTTGAGCAGGAGGAGTTAAAAAAGATAATTTTGTTGGTTGAATTTGGGAGCGAGTTAAATTACATTGATTTAATAATTCTTGAAATTTGGCATTTTTTGATAACTCTTTTTTGAGCCACAAAGCTACTTGATGAGTAAAATCATCTCTTATAAATTATTCCCGGATTTTTAGAAATATAGAGTTCAATTCCTTTTTTGAGATCGCTGCCATGGTCAGAAATAATTTGTAAAGGTTTTCCGACAGTCTTAGCTAAATTATTAATCAAGACTTCTAGGATTTCACCCTTTGTTGAATCAAGAACTTCTAGGGCTAAGACTTCCAGGTCATGATGTTGTAAATTTTTTCTGTCAGATTTAAGTTTTTCTGACCATTTTTGATAAGACAATCCTAAAATAATCAAACATTTTTTTGTTCCTTGTTCTAAAATTGTATCGATAATAAAAATCCAATCTGTTCTTTTTTCTTTTGACTTGATTAATTCAAAAATACCTAGTTTGAGAAACCATTGTCTGATGGTAGTAAAATTGGGAGTTGGCAGATTAAAAAACTGCGCCCATAATTTGAAGTTTTTTTCTATAGCACGCCAACTGCTAAAACTGATGATTCTTTGTTGAATTGCTATTTGAATAATAAAAACAGGATAAGTGTATTGGGCTGGTTTTAAAGCTATTATTTCTCTAGATTTGGATTTTTCTACTGTTAGGGAATCTGCTTTTAATTGATTTATCGGTTGGCTAGTTTTTTTTTAGTTCTTCTATTTCTAGTTCTTTTTCTTTTAAACTAGCTTCTAGTTCTTTAGCTTTTTCTTTCCATTTTTCACGACTTAAAGAAATATCTCGTACTTTTATGTCCATTGCTCTGAGCTTTTTCTGTTTTGATAAAGCTCTTTCTTTCCATTTTTCTCTCCCATCTTTAAACAGGTAAACTAAACGGGTTTCACTACTTTTATAACCTTTCATTAAATGCTAAAAACTAGAGCGAGTTTAAACTGTACATTTTAACCCCTAATTCTAGCAAACTTTGGTAGCAATCCCTCTCTATTTTTTTTCCAGTAAAGTTGCCTGAACTTGTTGGCGATCGCATAGTACAGGATCAACATCCTAGTTATAACCTAGAAGGTAGCAAAGCCAATATTGTTAGGCTAAGCAACTTGATTCTGTTAATTGCGATTGCCTACATATCAGCTTGTTTAAAAGGCAAATCTTTTAAGAATCAAGGACATCAAAAGTATATTACTCGTCTGACTGAAACCCAAAGAAAATATAGACGACTAGCGTGATTTCCGAGTAGGATTATCTGGACAAAACTGGGTGATTGCTTGGGATTTTTGTAGCTCTTTAGTTGAAAAACTTATGATGATCGACCGTCATAAGCTCAACTATTATCAAGAAGGATTGAAAGTTCGAGCGGTAATTAGTTAAGCATCTATTTCAATTAATTATTTCCTAATTTTAGACTCAGTTATTATCAACTGGTCTACTTTATTTTGTCTATTTAAGATTAACGCAACTATCAATTTATTGAAAGATTACATTTAATCATTTTCCCCCCAATTATACTTATTAAATCAGCTGAAAAGATTAAAGGAATTTATATCATAGTTGTTTTAAAAATCAGCTTATCGAATGTAAATCTCATTTCTCAAGGATTTTTTAGACGCTTGTCACTCCAAAAAAACTTTTATAACTACCGATCTTCTCAATTAACTGTTTACAAAGGCTTGACCATCTATTAACTGAGTATGGGTTTGAATATGTAAAGAAAAATGCAGCTCTATTTCCGCAATCTAATTTCTTAATACCCTGCTTAATTTACTTCTTTAGACAGAGGATCTTGTCTGAATTCTTCTTTTAGCACTCCTGCTCAATTTTATTTTTAAGTCATCTTATTTTAGCTTATAATAATAGAATATAAAGTAGGCTTAAATACTATGGCTATTTTAACTGACTAAATTTATTTCTTGATTTATATAGTTTTGTTTACCTCAGTCTGTGTAGCAGAAATTGAGTAGGGTTGAGCTTAAATAGATCGAACTCGCTCGATAACTAAACGACCGCCGTCTAAAACTTAGATAATTTCGTTAAGAATATTGGTTCAATCTATAAAATAATATTTTGCATATTTATATATTTATAAATTTACTCTTGTCCTATGTTCCGCAGTGTATCTTCAAAAGTTACATCAAACCAAAAATTCGATTATTCTGCGCTTGATGCCGAAACTTTAGATTTTGTTCAAAAACAAACTGGCGAAATTCGCTCGCTGATGAAGCGAACCGCCCAAGACATTATCAACATTGGGCTAAAATTGATCGAAATCAAAAAGCGTTTGGGACATGGACAGTATAGAAAGTGGATCAAAGCCGAGTTTAATTGGGGCAAATCCACGGCGAATTCTTTTGAGAATGTTGCTAAGCAATTTGCAAATGTCCAAAATTTGGACATCTTTACTCCCTCAGTCCTCTACGAGTTAGCAGCCCCCTCAACTCCCGAAAGTGCAAGAAAAGAAGCGATCGCCAGAGCCGAAGCGGGAGAGAAGATCGGTTACAAATCTGCTAAACAAATCAAAAAGAAACATCTTGCTCTACAAGCCAAGTCCAAGCCACTCAAACCAGTATCATCGATAGAAGATACTCAACAAAATAAAAACCCCCCTATTTCCATCACTGCCTTATCCGAGGAGACAGAACAGCAGAATCAGAAAGAATCGACAACACCAAAAGCCATTCCTGTTGCTCCTCAAGAACCAACAGACTCAGACAGCCTGTCAGAGAGCGAGTCCGAGCTAATTCGGTCTGAAAGCTGGTGGCAACTGGGTAAAAATCATCTGATGTACTGTGGCGATCCCCATTCAGCCAAACTACAAACTCAATTACCAAAACACATCGCACTAGCTATTTCCTTCCCACCCACTGCTAATTGGAATTTGGGAAGCTTGGAAGCCAGGGTTAATTCATCTCTAATTCTTTATAGTCAATATGAAGATGTCGATCTCAAGTCTCTCAGAGAAATTGTGCGTAATGCTCTCGAACTTTACACTAGCGAGCAAGAAACAGTAATGTTTTCTTTTCTGCCCGATCCAATCTTGCTGATCCTAGTCGAACAACTTGCCTGCTGTTGTTTAATTGCCGAACCAGATCTTCAACGTTGCCAAGATGTGATTCGGGCTTGGACTCAAACTGGAGGGAAGGCAAAGATGTTGAACTCTTTAATGGATTGAATAATTATGATGAGGAGCAGCAATTATTCGCTCGATCGCTCTACGGTGTTTAGCTTAAGGGAAGATGAACTTGAAAACGGCTACCTGCTCCTACCTTACTATTAACTGTAATTTTTCCCCGATGCTGCTGGACAATAGCGTCAGCTATCACTAAGCCCAAACCAAAACCTTCTGGATCTTTGATTTTTGCTGCATCACTCCGCCAAAAATCCTGAAAAATCAACGGCAGTTGCTCCTTAGATATACCGATTCCCGTGTCTTCGACAGTAATAATAACCTTATTTTGAGACTGCTTGGCTGAAAAAAAAACGCTACCGCCAGCATCGGTATAATTGATCGCGTTTTCTAACAAATTAGTTAAGAGACGATTTAATTTATCTCGATCTGCTTTGATTAAAATATTACCAGATAGTTGGGTTTGAAAATTAATATCTTTAGCTCTAGCAATTGGTTCAAATTGTTCGCTCAAGCTCTCTAAAATCCTCATTAGAGGCACGTAGGTAAAATTTAGTTCTTTAGTGCTGAATGCTATATCTGTACGTACCAAAAACAATAATTCTTCCAATAGACGCTTGATTTGTTCGGTAGCACTATTGATAATATTGAGCTTTTTGGCTTGGCTAGTTTGAGTTTTAGATGTTTGACTGAGCAAAATTTCAGTAGCGATACTAATTCGAGTCAAAGGAGTACGTACCTGATGAGAAACATCGGTAGTAATTCGCCTCAGCCTTTGAACTCCCCGTTTCATAGGTTTGACGGTTTCTGTGGTGAGATAGACGCTGCTAATACTAGCTAAAATTAATGCCGTAGCTCCTCCTAGCTCTAATCCCAGTCTGAGTTGACCCAAAATAGCTTCGATTTCTCGCGTAGATTCGCTAGCACGAATGTAGCCTTCTAGCACCAGTTTCTCTTGTTCTCGGTCGTTAGTATATACAGATATGGTTGCAGTTTGAATTCGACCCTGACGATAAAATACAGGAGTCCCTGGTCTCAATTCCGCAGGTGAAATGTTAGTAAATAAAGGCGATGGCGTAGAGATATTACCTTCTCGTGCTAATAGTTTTCCCGATGAATCGTACCATTCCAGACTGAACTGTTGCTTAGAGAAAAGATGTCGCCAGGAAATTTCTCGCTCCAGACTTTGTTTACCTTCACTTTTAACCACACTCAAACTAGGAGCTGCTGCTTCCACCAAAGTAAGTAGTTCTTGATTTAGCTGCTGATTTAGACTTTTAATTAAGAAAAAATATAAAGATATTCCTGAGATTCCAAATATAGTCATCATCGCAAGCAAATAACTAAACAGGATACGCTTTCGGGGAATTAGGAAGCCTCGACTAAGAATTTGAGTGGAAATAGTAATTAGCGACATTACAACGGGTTTAGTGAAGAAGTTATTTTGATTACCAGTAAACTACGAAAAATTGACTTTTTCGTCTTCCTGTTAATTTAAGCTACTAAAGGTGACGAACTTGAAACAAATGAGGATATCTACCTAAGATTTAACAAAAAACCAAAATTTGAAACTGTATTTTGGCAATAGCTGTAAACTTATAGTAAATCGTTCTCGATTTGGTTTTCGTCTCGATTAAATAACTGTTATAGCACAAAAAAATAACTTCCTCACTATTTAGTCATCTTTGATACAGAGGCAGATAAACTTTAAAGCAAGTACCAACATTAACCTCGCTAGTAACCGTAATTTTTCCTTTGTGTTGTTGAACGATTGTTTTGGCGATCGCCAGACCTAATCCTAGTCCCTCTTGTTTACTGACTCGTTCCGCACGCCAGAAACGCTGAAATACATGTGGTAAATATCGCGAATCAATACCAATACCAGTATCTTCCACCGAGATTACAGCATTTTTATTAGATATACCAGAGGTCATTAAAATTCTCCCTCCCGAACGGGTATATTTACAAGCATTGCTCAACAGATTGGAAAATAGTCGATTGAGCTGAGAAACATCCCCTTGAATCGCTAAATCGGGATAAAAGTTAGTTTGAAAGTCAATTTCTTTGTTACGAGCGACTATCGTATAATGTTCTGCTAACTGCTGCAATAGTTCATCTAAGAAAACACAAGTGTTTTCTGGCCGAACCATCGGTGCAGCTGAATCAGTGCGGGCCAGAAACAGTAAATCTTCTAAAAGATGTTTCATTTGTTCTGCACCACTTTTGATTATTTCAATCTTTTTTGTCGCTGAGGGTTTACTCAACTGTTCTGGATTGCTCAACAAAATTTCGCTGGCAAAACTGATCTTGGTCAAGGGGCCACCCAATTCATGAGAAGCATCAGCAGCAAACTGTTTAAGCTGTCGAAAACTTTTGAGGGTAGGTTCAAGAGCCTGATGAGTTAGATAAACACTGCTAAGTCCAATAAAAAATACCGCCGTCCCGCCTCCCAACCACAGTCCTAAATGCAACTGTTTCAAAGCTACTTCGATTGACTCTGTAGACTCGCTGGCTCGAATATATCCTTTTAGTTGAATAATATCTTTTTGACCTCCATCGGCATAGACAGCAATAGTCACACTGCGGATGTTATCCTCTTGCTGAAATACTGGCGAGCTACTGCCTAGAGTCGAGAGGGTTTTTCTGATTAAGGGTGCTTGGGGAAAAAATTCGCCCTCTTTGGAGATCAGTTTGCCATCAACATTAAACCATTCTAAACTTTGTTTGCGCTGAAAAAACATTTCTCGCCAGGGAAGATCTCGGGCGAGGTTTTCCCGTCCTTTATACTTAACCGTATTCAAGCTTGGTGCTGCTGCCTGCACCAAAGTCTGCAACCGGTGATCTAACTGTTGATTGAGACTTCGAGCAAAAAAAATGTAGAGAGCAGTTCCAGAGAGACCTAAAACTGCTCCCATAACCAGTAAATAGGCGATTATCAAGCGTTGGCGTAAGTGGGAGAAGTTGAGAGCTGGTAACTTGTCAGTGACATTTAACCAGCCTGTTAGATGTTTCGGCAAAGACATTAAAAGGTATTGTTAACTTAACTAAATGAAAGCGCGAAAATTGAGTTGGAAATGCGACTTCGAGCACAGTTTGAATAAAAAAATCGACGAATCTAGTTAAATGGCTATTAATGCAGCTAGAGCAGCTTTACAGGACAGAAATTTTCTAACCTTACAGCTATTTTAAATAGCTTACTTTAAGCTGTATACTCACGGCAATATAGTACGTGAAAGAAGATGTTAGTGCGAGCCAAAATAGTAACTTTCGATTGTAACAATAGCATAAATATAGGTAAGAGCGTAATTGTTTTCAGCATAATTTAGAATTGTAATATTTTTGCATTGAGCAATGTTTTTAACAAAATTTTAGTATCGAAAGGTAAAAAATCAAGTTATTTATGCTACTGTACTAAATTTTTGTCTGCTAAATTTTCGCGCTCCCAAGTGTAAAAAATAGAAAAATTCTAAATACGATCGAGAACCAGTAACCACCAAGCAGGATGTAGTTTTTATTTTTGCAGTTAACGCGCCTATCAATAGTAAATTAACTAGCCTGAAATTTTAATGAGAATTTTCTCATCTTCGCTAATTTTTGGGTAAAGCTCGTCGCGCTCTATCCTACAAAAAAATTGAGGTTAGTTGAAAACTCGGTCTTCAACTAACCTCAATTGTTACTGTCATGTTTATTATCTATCTGTAGTATTAGTGATTACGCACAGCTAGAATTGAGGCGATATCCCAGTCCATAAACTGTTTCGATAAAGTCATTGGCAGCTCCAACCTTGGACAGTTTTTTTCTTAAACGTCTAATATGAGCTTTAATTGCATCCTCATCGGGTGGCTCTTCAAATGACCAAAGATTCTCTAAAATTGCATTGCGACTCAATAGTTTACCGCCATTGCGCATAAATAACTCTAACAAACAATACTCTTTGGGAGTTAATTTTAATGCCTGCTCTTGATATTTGACTTTACAGGTATTGGAGTTGAGGCTCAACTGACCCCACTTTAGGATCGGAGACATTGAGGCAATTCCCCGACGCAACAAAGCACGAACGCGGGCTAATAATTCATCCAACTTATAGGGTTTGACTATATAGTCGTCAGCACCTGCATCCAACCCCTGGACTTTTTCGGCAGTAGTATCTTTTGCCGTCAACATCAGCACTGGCATTTCGTAGTCGCGATCGCGCAGCTGACGACAAAGACTAAAACCGTCAAGTTTAGGTAGCATTACATCTAATAGGACTAAATCGTAATCAAAAGCTTCGACAAAATCCCAACCTTCTTGACCATCAGTTGCCACGTCAACTACATATTGCTGGTCGGTTAAAACCTCTTTGAGTAATTCGCTGATTTCCCAGTCATCTTCAACTAATAAAAGTTTCATTCAATACCTCTTGGAGTGTGGTTTTTGGAGTGTGGTTTGTGTGGTTTGTTTTTTACCGTCGATTGATTAACAAGTTTAAGTTACGGTCATGGGTTCAGGATGCTGTAGACAGCTATGAATCTCTGACTGTGAATGTATATTTTGCTCTTTGAGATGAAGTTGAAGGTTTAAAGCCTTACTTTTGCCTACAAACTTGAATTTCTGCTCTATCCCTTCACAAAATCCGCTCAACTTTGGTTAGTTTATAACAAAAATTAACTTTTGACAAACAGTTTTTAGAGATTCCCAAAATCGTGCACAATACTAGGAATTTTGGTCAACACTGGTTATTATTTGATACCCATTGCTTCAGTCTGCCTGAATTCAAGTAAGAAAGATAAGAGCAAAATGTAAATTTCTGGTAAAGCCCCGGTCAAAAAAGATAAATTTCTGGCAAAGTCCAGATTTACAACACATACTAGTAGAAATATCCAGATTATGTATTCAGTATGTATTAAATAAGTTTTGTATTAGTAGCCTGGCAAAATTTTGTCGAGGGATCGAATATAGATATAGAAAAAAGTGTTTACTATGTAGTGACCAAAAACAATCTGGCGGTAAATAAATAATTAATTTTTTCAGGCTTTTTCTAGACAATCAAAGGGTTTGAGGTAACTGGCACCGGATCTTTTCAGAATTTGTTCCGAGTTTGTTACCTTAATTCTACTAACCTGAGTGTGAAATAAGTGCATAGCCCGTCTACAGCTATTACTACCTAAAGAAGAGGGATTTCTTATGGCTACTCCAAAACTCAGATTAGTTACTACCAGTAGAAGATTTAACACTACTAATTGTCGGGCATCATCAGCAGGCGTACATCTACCTGCGGGAAGATATATTGCTCCTGGGGCCAAGATTATAACTCAATCAGCAGCTAACAGTTTACCTTCGGTGCGTCAAAAGGTGAATTACCAGACTCGCAAACCCAGCTTGTTTGCTAATAAACCTTTGCGTCTAACTGTGAGTCAAAGACCCAAGCAGGTAGCAACTTATAAGGCAGCCTAATATGAGTGCAATATTTCTGCCTAATTAATACTAGTTTTACATTTATCCTTTATTGAACGATGACATCTACTTTTCCTCCACGAAAATCCCCTTTTAGCCAGCTTAAAGAGCAATTTTTTGGTAATCCAGAACGATCGCTTAAAGAAGCCTACGAAGCTGCCTCTAGAATTAAATCAATTGAAAATCACTACTTTAGTGGTTATAGAGTACCAATTGAATCTTTAACCAGCGATCGCTTACAGGCAGAAGTACAAGAAAACTTAGAAATTTTACAAAGTCGAATCGAAGAATTTAACTCCAGCAGTTCCGCTTCGGGTAAACTCGGTTCAAATCATTTAGAAAAGCTAGTTTTTGCCGAAGGCATCTTAGCCAACTACACCATCACTCAGAATCCAGCATCGGCAATTATGCCAGTCTCCCAGCCTGGAGGAGCAGCTCATTCATCCAGCAGTATTGTCGATGTTACCTCGGCTGTAGAACCAGTCAGACAACACAATCCTTATCTCAACCAAGCTAATCCTCCCCGCCAGCAAAAGCCCAAAGAAACTTCGCCTCTAAACTCGATATTTAATGCGGGGCTTAATGCGGGAACGGGATCGGTTGGTAAAACCTTTGGCAAGATTAAACAAGAGCTTAATCCCAAATCAGAACAGGAAGTAGTAGACGAGTTTCGTCGTTCCCGTGCGGTTACAGTAGTCGGTGTCAGGCTACTAGCATTATTGATTATTGTGCCGATAGTGACACAGCAAGTCTCCAAGCACCTAGCGATCGCTCCGATCGTCGAGCAGTATCGAGGCGGAGAAGAAGCGGCGGTAGTAATCGACAACTTGAACTCAGAATGGAAAGAAGAAGCATTGGTAGAGCTGAATACCTACGAAGAGCAACTAAAAATGGATCGGATGCTCAAAGGTGTGCCAGCGATGTCTTCTGAAGAAATGGAAGAGAAAGTTCAAGAAAAGGCTAACGAAATTGCTGAAGTTTACCATCGCAAGAGCAACAATTCTGTTAGTAATGTTTTTGCAGATATCGTAGGACTCTTTGCCTTTGCCTTGGTCTTGTTAGTCCGCAGAAAAGATATTAGTGTTCTTAAGTCCTTTATCGACAATATTATCTATGGATTGAGCGATAGTGCCAAAGCCTTTGCCATCATTCTATTTACAGATATGTTTGTTGGTTTCCACTCTCCTCACGGTTGGGAAGTTCTGTTAGAGAGTTTCTCCAACCATTTAGGGATTGCTGCCAATCATAGTGCGATCTCCTTGTTTATCGCTACGGTGCCGGTGGTGATGGATACGATCATGAAATATTGGATCTTCAGATATCTCAGCCGTATGTCTGCTTCCACTGTGGCAACCTTGAAAGAGATGAATGAATAAAGATTTTCTCAATCAAATTCGCTGTAATTTCTACTGCTGCAATTGAAATTATGGCATTGCATAGCTGCGGGATGATTTTAAAATTGCTGAAATTGGTAATAATTGCCAGTGGCTATTTTCAAACCATCCCTCTAATTAATGCAAAGTTGAAATTATATATTTTAGGTTTCGTTTTGGTGCAACTTAACTTTTTACTGCAAACATCACAGGAGACTAATAACCAAATAAATATTAGTGTTGCTGAATCGAGATTTGTCACCTTATTAAAAAGTATAGATATAGCAATACGAACCAATATTAGGACGCTTATTACTCATTATCGATCGTTGACGAGGGATTATTTAGACTTGTCCTAACCACAAGACGTACTGCGATAACTGCCCAGAGAATCATTATCGGTTTCATGCTTCAAATCAGCAAACTCCGAACATCAATGCAAGTGAAATGGAAAAAGTTACTAATCAAAATAGCAGTGTGGTTGATGTCCGAGATTCTCTTTAACTTAATGGGAATAGATGACCTGGTAGACTACAGCGAATTCGTATTTGAGCAAAATTTGGCAAACAAAGAAAGATTAATCCTACTTATTAAAAGTTCAACTATGGCTACCAGAAGAAACTCTAGATTTGGCAAGAAGAAAAAGTTGCCCGACCCGCAAGAGATTTTAGCAAGAGCGCAAAAAAGCAATATATTGCAGTTTTTTCCCTCAAAAAAACAGCAGCAAGAATCTACCCAGGAACAAAAGGGAATTTACGCAGAAGCTCAACAGCACAAAAAAGAAATTATCCTGCGATTGGCAAAAACGGCTATTCCCAAAGTTTTACCTTGGGTAGCTTTATGTGGTGGTTACGGCTTTTTGATTTCCCTGCTCGATCGCTGGGAACTACTACCAACAATTATTTATAATCAAGCGATCGCCAATGTGGTCATTAGTCTGACCTTGACTTTAGGTTTGTTGCTAGTACACAAAATTGGTGTGGCTCGCGATCGCTTTGGTAAGGGCAGAAAACTCTGGGTCGCAATGGTCAACGTAATTCGCAATACGGTGCGCGGGATCTGGCTTTATATTGACGAACAAGAACCCCAAGACCGATATGAGAAAGAATCGACCATGCATTTGGTAACTGCCTTTGCTGTGGCAACCAAGCTCCATTTGTGTAAGCGATCGCCAGAGGAGTTAAAGCCATTAGTTTCTCAGTTGGAATATAAAAGACTGCAAGTATCCAATCATGCTCCTTTAGATATTACTTTTTGGATTGGTGATTACTTGCAGCGTCAGTACGAACAAGAACAGTTAAATCTGTTTCAGTTTTCAGATTTGCAAAACTGTATTGATGAGATGGTCAATATTCTGGGGAATTGCGAGCGGATTGCAACTACCCCAGTTTATTTGATCCGTGACGTGACTTTAAAAGTTCTCTTGACGGCTTATTTGGTGATTTTTCCCTTGGGGATGATTGGTGGATTGGGTTGGAGTACTGGTTTAGTCATGACCTTTGTCAGCTTTGTTTATCTGTCGATCGATGAAGTCAGAGCGAATCTTGAAACACCTTTTGGCAACGCTCAGAGCGATTTGTATTTAGATTATGTCTGCGACAAGATCGGACGCAACGTCTCAGCTCTGATTCAGCAACCATCCCGTCCGCAAACCACAAAAGTTGTGATTAATTTACCCAAAAAAGCAGCTTGATCTCAATCTTGAATTTACGATTTTTTATTTTTTTTCGGAGAAATCCATGCTATCTATCTTGGAAAATTCAATGTTACTGGTATGGGCGATCGTTACCTTTTCAATTCCCATCATCCTGATCGTTCCCATCATCTTTGCTACCGATTCCTACGACTAAACCGCTTCTCCACAGTCACGAATAATTATCTCTGCAACAAGTCAGATATATTCAAGCGCGAGAAGATTTTTAGAATTTTTAGCTAGTTGTCCAATCTACATTAATGTCTGCTGGCTAGTAAGCAACAAACTAAGTAAACTAGATAACTCTCAGTTCAAGTAATGGAAATACTTTATCAATATGCCTGGCTCATACCAGTGCTGCCCTTATTGGGATCGGCTTTGGTGGGCATAGGTCTAATCTCGTGCAACCGATTTACGAATAATCTCAGACAAATCAATGCTGTTTTCCTAACCTCTCTAATTGGGACAGCAATGGTACTTTCTTTTGCCTTACTTTGGAGTCAAATCCAAGGACATGAGGCTTATACCCAGTCTATCGAATGGGCGACGGCAGATAATTTTCATTTGGTCGTCGGCTATACTATCGATGCTCTAAGCTCTCTGATGTTAGCGATCGTGACTACGGTAGCTTTGTTGGTGATGATCTACACCGATGGCTACATGGCTCATGACCCTGGTTACGTCAGATTTTATGCTTATCTGAGTATCTTTAGTTCTTCAATGTTAGGTTTGGTAGTTAGTTCCAATCTCCTGCAAATCTATATCTTCTGGGAACTAGTGGGGATGTGTTCTTATCTCCTCATTGGTTTTTGGTACGATCGCCCCGCTGCTGCTGCTGCTGCCCAGAAAGCCTTTGTTACCAATCGCGTCGGTGACTTTGGTTTGCTGTTGGGAATACTCGGTTTGTATTGGACAACAGGTAGTTTTGACTTTGCCATTATCGGCTCGAGGCTACAAGACTTAGTTGCCTCTGGTGCCTTGTCGGGAATTTTGGCAGCTACGTTTGCTCTTTTGGTCTTCTTGGGTCCAGTGGCAAAATCAGCCCAGTTCCCCCTTCATGTCTGGCTACCAGACGCGATGGAAGGGCCGACACCGATCTCGGCATTGATTCATGCTGCCACCATGGTTGCTGCTGGAGTTTTCTTAATTGCTCGGATGTATCCAGTCTTCGAGCAGATTCCTGTAGTGATGAACACGATCGCCTGGACTGGTGCTACTACCGCTTTATTGGGTGCAGCGATCGCTCTCACTCAAAACGACCTCAAAAAGGGGTTGGCATATTCTACGATGTCTCAACTCGGCTACATGGTCATGGCGATGGGGATAGGTGGATATACCGCTGGTTTGTTTCACCTGATGACTCATGCCTGTTTTAAAGCGATGTTGTTTCTCTGTTCTGGTTCGGTAATTCACGGCATGGAAGCAGTAGTCGGACACGACCCCGTTTTGGCTCAGGATATGCGCTTGATGGGCGGTTTGCGCAAATATATGCCCCTAACTGCGACTACTTTCTTGATTGGTACCCTCGCAATTTGCGGAATTCCTCCTTTTGCTGGTTTTTGGTCAAAAGATGAAATCCTGGGCTTGGCTTTTAGTGTTAATCCTGCCCTGTGGTTTATCGGCTGGGCAACTGCTGGACTGACAGCTTTTTATATGTTCCGCATTTACTTTATGACCTTTGAAGGCGAGTTTCGCGGTAACCAAAAATTCAGCTTAAAAGCAAAAGGACATAACCAATATCCCCACGAATCATCTCTGACGATGACTTTGCCCCTGATAGTTCTGGCCGTTCCTTCTTGTTTTCTCGGTTGGATGGGTAGACCTTGGAATAATGTTTTTGAGCAATTGATTCATGCTCCTGGAGAAGTCGTGAGCGCGACTAGTCAGTTTGAACTTCCAGAATTTTTGACTATGGCTGGTAGTTCTGTCGGTGTGGCATTAATCGGAATTACTCTTGCTTCCTTGATGTATCTGCAAGGAAAAATCGAACCCAAAGCGATCGCATTCAAATATCCCAGACTTTATCAGTTATCCTTCAATAAATTTTACTTTGACGATCTCTATCAGGCTGTATTTGTCGTCGGCTGTCGCCGTATTGCCAGACAAATTATGGAAATTGACCGTTTGGTTGTTGATGGTATAGTTAATATAACTGGTTTAGTTGCTCTTGCCAGTGGAGAAGGTTTTAAATATTTTGAAACTGGTCGCGTCCAATTCTACGCTCTAACTATTTTTGTTACGGTCTTGGGTTTTGCACTTATATTTAGCTTGGCTTAGTTAGTTTTTTAGGCGTTGCTTGCTACAAACTACTGTACGGGGTGAACGGGGCGTACCCAACAGCGCAATCATTCTCTCATTGAAGAGCAAGCCAGCGGACACCAATAAATATCGTCAGGAAATCTCACGGCAATCGAAAATCACCAACTTCGGTAATCCCATCGCCGTTTCCCAAAGACCTACACTCCGCTGTGTGAAACGCCCCTAACCATTAACCACTGTACGAACGTGACTCGAAACGTCACTACTAACTATGAAAAATCTTTTAATTGTTGAAGACTCTTTTATTGACTTAAACACTTTTATCCCCTTATTCTTAAGAAAAGGCTTTAACGTTTTGATCACCAGAAGCGGAACGGAAGCACTAAAAATCATTGAAAATAATCAACCAGACATCATTCTTCTGGACATTATTCTACCCGACATCAGCGGGTTCGATATCTGCCAGCAGCTTAAAGCCAAGGCAAAAACCAAAAAAATTCCTATTGTTATTTGTTCGATCAGAAGAAGTGAAATAGAACAATTTTGGGGTTTGAGAATAGGAGCCAATGCCTATCTAACCAAACCCGTAGCCAAACACAACCTAGTTAGTACTATCGATCGCTTAGTTGCCTAGTCTAATGAGCTAGACAACAATTTTTTTAAACAAAACAAACATCGAGAAGAAACAAAGTTGGTAACCAAAATGATTAAAATAGACATTACCGAAACTAGTGCAGAATTAAAAGAACTTCTCAAAGCTGCCGAATATATAGACGTTAGGGAAAGAATCCAGGTAATATATTGGATCAAAAGCAAACAGGTAAAGACGACCGAGGCGATCGCTTTACTACTAGGCAAACATCGAACTACCATCTCAAGATGGTTGAATACATACCGTAATGAAGGGATGAAAGCTTTGCTGACTAAGGAAAAAAGTAGCGGTAGAAATAAAATTATCACTCCTTTTGCCGAAGAGAGTCTCAAGCAAAAGTTAAAAGATAAAGAGCAATTCTCTAGCTATAAAGAAATTCAAGCCTGGCTGCAACAAGAACACGGTATAGAGATGAGCTACACGGGAGTTCATCATCTAATCCGTTATCGCTTAAAAGAAAAACTCACTGCTTCTCGTACTGTTTGTACCAAGCAAAGATTAAAAACCAGCAAAAATTCTCCAGTATCTTCAATGATTACCAGTGCATCTAGCAAATAGTCCCAGGCTGATTAACCTGGTTTCCCTTTCCATCTCATTGCTGACATCAGGATTCGATCGTATGTGTCCAATATGTCTAATGTGAATTAAGGTCGTGCCTGAAATAACTTAAATTTCGGAAAATATAAGCTTTTTTTAGGGAATAATCAGTAAATACATAACATAAAATAATATCGATTAACTAATGAAAGTTAATTTTCGCTTGGTTGAAAGCTATCGACTACAAACTAGTAAGCTTTCAACCAAGCGTCTTGTTTAGTAGTGCCTAGATTCATTACAAAAATCAATGCTACCTATGAGAATGCTACCTATGAGTCCGAAGAGACAAGGCATACCTTGTCTCGTAGAAGTTCGGAGTTATTCCCCATCTTCCCCAATTCCTCAATAATTTAATCTTTGTTTTATAAACAGTCTCTAAATATATTCTCTTATTGCTATATATTATTCACATAGAAAAATCTCAATCGAGATTGAGATTGAGATTATCCTCTACGGTCTAAATAAGAAATCATGAACAATAATTACCCAGTTGCCAGAAGACAATTACTCAAATTTGGTGCCTTAGCTTTAGGCACGGGAATAGTAACTAAAGTCACAGCTTCCCAGGCTAGTTCTATTCCAGAAAAAGAGACAATTATTGCTTTGGACACCCTTGATGAAACTGCAACTGCTGATGAAGTTTTAGAAGAGTTGCTAGCAGGAAACAAGCGATTTATTGAAAACAAACCTGAATCTCGCAACCAAGACTATATACGTTTGGTAGAAGTTTCTAAAGAACAAAAACCACTAGTTTCAATTATGGGTTGTGCTGATTCGAGAGTTCCCATTGAGGTAATCTTCGATCGCGGTTTTGGAGATTTATTTGTGGTTCGCGATGCTGGTAATATCGCTACCCCCGAAGAAATTGGTAGCTTAGAATACGGAACTTATGTCTTAGGCTCAAAAGTACTGATGGTACTCGGTCACGAAAAATGCGGTGCAGTCAAAGCTGCTATGGAAGGAAAACCGCTTCCAGGTCAAATGGGAAGTATCGTCGCAGCAATTCAACCAGCGATTAACCGCGCTAATAAAAATGACTCAGAAGAATTTTATACTGAAACTGTCAAGAACAACGTTATGTTACAGGTGGGAAAACTAAATGCATCGCCTTTGCTTAACGAAATGGTCGAACAAGGTAAATTAAAAATTGTCGGTGCTTACTACAGTTTACAAACTGGAGAAGTAAGCCTTTTAGGTTAAATAGCAATTAGCTCTCAATTATGAGAATTATTTGCCATTGCCTGGAAAATTGTCCGATCAGATCGAGATTATTTATCGCATTCAATAGGTTAAAGACCTACCGTAAAAAATATTCGAGGGACTGGAGACTGAAAATCCAACGGCGATCGTAGCTAATCAACCCCCTAATCGCCAATCTCTGAAAAAATGTATGTTCTCAAGTGAGTAGATATCTACTGTTTCAGTTAAAACGAAAAATTGAGGTTTTCTCTTCCCCACCTCATCTTACGCTTAAATTTAAGAATCATACACCTGAAAGTCTCTAATCCCTATCTCGATCCTGTAATTAGTAATTAATTGTGCCTCGGCTGCTTACTTCTCGCTTGATTTCGTAATTCTAGATTGCGCAGTCATAGCGTTTTTTTTATGGAACATTTTTACTCAAATCGAAAAATAATTGTTCCTGCCTATACCGAAAATAACTCAAAAACTTTTCTGTTCTCTGGCTCTGTCGGTCTACTTATCCCCATCCGATTATCTTCAAACCCTGGATAAGCCAAGACTTATGAGCCGAAAACCAGAGCTTAAACCGAGTCCGAGCGAGAGCAAGAATTATCCGCAATTTAATTTTTTCTGTTACTGGTTTGTCACTATCCTTGCTCTATTATTTAGAAAGTTAACGGATGACAAACCAATGCCCACAATCACTGTAGTCGTCTTTGTATACGTCCTTTTGTTTTCTTATTTCTCTACGAAACATGATGATAACTAGTCGGCTTTTCTAACCAGAAAAATCACTTTCTTTTCCTCTAATAGCTTTATTTTTGTTTTCTTATCACTCTACAAATCACAATGATTCCTAATCACTTTCCCTGGCTCACAACCATAACCTTATTTCCTTTTCTTGCTGCCTTATTGATCCCTTTGATTCCAGATAAAGATGGCAAAACAATTCGCTGGTACGCCTTTGGCGCAGGTCTTATCGACCTAGTTCTAATCGCTTTTATTTCCCTACGTCACTATGATTTTCACAACCCTGCATTTCAACTAGTAGAAACTTATTCCTGGATACCACAGCTAGGTCTAAGTTGGTCGCTAGGTGCCGATGACCTTTCTTGGCCTCTAGTGTTACTGACAGGTCTGGTAAATGTCCTCTCTATTGTAGCTGCATGGCAAGTTAGGAAGAAACCAAAGTTATTTTTCTTCTTGTTGCTATGTATGATTAGTGCGCAGATTGGGGTATTTCTCGCCAAAGACCTACTGTTGTTCTTCTTAATGTGGGAATTAGAACTAGTTCCAGTTTATCTGTTGATTTCCATCTGGGGTGGCCCCAAACGCCGTTATGCAGCGACTAAGTTCATCCTCTATACTGCTTTAGCATCTATCTTCATTCTGGTTGCAGGATTAGCGATCGCTTTTTACGGCAACACAACTACCTTCGATATCGAAGCTTTAACGCTCAAAAATTATCCTCTAGCCTTAGAACTTTCTGTCTATGCTGCCTTCCTAATTGCCTTCGGTGTCAAACTTCCTATCTTTCCTTTCCACACTTGGTTGCCCGATGCACACGGTGAAGCTTCTGCTCCAATCTCCATGATTTTGGCAGGTGTACTGTTAAAAATGGGTGGTTACGCGCTGATTCGGATGAATATCGAAATGCTTCCCGATGCTCATGTTTATTTCGCTCCCGTGTTAATGGTTCTAGGTGTTGTCAATATCGTCTACGGTGCTTTTGCAGCCTTTGCACAGACTAACCTCAAGCGACGCATGGCATACTCCTCTGTATCTCACATGGGCTTTGTTCTAATCGGTATTGCTTGCTTCAACGACTTAGGTTTGAGCGGTGCGATGTTGCAAATGCTCTCTCACGGTTTAATCGCTGCTGCATTATTCTTCCTCTCTGGTGTAACCTACGATCGCACACATACTTTATGGCTCGATGAAATGGGTGGATTGGCAGAGAAAATGCCTAAAGCGTTCGCTCTATTTACCGCAGGCTCTCTAGCTTCTCTCGCTTTACCTGGAATGAGTGGCTTTGTTGGCGAAATAACTGTCTTCCTCGGTCTAACTACCAGTGATGCTTATACTTCTTCCTTCAAACTTGTGGTCATCATGTTGGCAGCAGTGGGATTGATTATGACTCCCATCTACTTGCTCTCGATGCTCAGAGAAATCTTTTACGGCAACGAAAACTCCTTCTTACAAGGCAAAAATCTTGAATGGTCTGATGCTCAACCCAGAGAAATCTTTGTTACTCTTGGTCTTTTGATTCCCATCATCGGTATCGGTTTGTATCCTAAGTTGGCAACTCAAACCTACGATGTTAAAACAACTGAAGTTGCTGCTCACGAACATCAAGTTCTAGCTCATGTCTCCGAACCAACTGAACTCTATGCTTTGATAAAACCTAAAAAAGCACCCACAATCGAACCAGTTGAAACTTTGGGTCTAATCAGCGTCAACGAGCTAGACCAATTGACTTTCTCCAACTTGAGCTAGATTACTACTGACATCAATCTTCTCCAGGTTCGGTATCCCAAGGATTGTTTTTTCCGGTAATGATAACAAAACTTAAAAATCTATTACCCAAGCCAAAGGTAGGTAAAAAACAATCCTCTTTCTCTTCTCTCTAACTAATTTACAAATCCTACCTAAATCTTTTTTTTTAACAGTCATTATCTTCAATAACAAAAACTAACGACTGATAGTTAAAAATAACCTTGTTATGGCTTTATCTTTTTCACTTCCTTCACGCTACCGTAGTTTTCTCCCGCGATTTTCCAAACTAGCCAGTGTCAGTATCTTTTCCAATATGATGGTTCCCTTAGCAGGGATTTGCGACACGGCCTTTCTCGGACACTTATCAGATATTCGTCATCTAGCAGGAGTAATCTTAGGAGGAATTTTATTTGACTATCTATATCGAATTTTAAAGTTTTTCCGTAACGGTACTAATGCTATGACTGCCCAAGCAGCAGGCAAAAACGACCAACAACAAATTCTCTTAGCAGGCTTGAGAAGTGCTTTAGTTGCAGTTACAATCGCAATTATTATTTTAATCTTACAATATCCAATCCAAAAGTTTGGTTTTGCAATTCTCTCTGGTTCTCCTGATGTCGAAGCTTTTGGAGTTGACTACTTTAACGCTCGTATCTGGGGCGCACCTGCGGTTCTACTTAACTTTGTCTTAATTGGCTGGTTTCTGGGACAAGAAAAAAGTGGTTTGGTACTGGCAATCTCTCTAGTCGGTAATGGCTCAAATGCAATCCTCGACTACTTTATGATTAACCGATGGGGTTGGTCGAGTATGGGTGCAGGTATGGCTACAGCTTTAAGTCAGTACTTAGCTTTGATAGTTGCACTAGTTGGAGTCGCTGTTTGTATTGACTGGAAAGTATTACCCACAGCTTTGAAAAAAGTACTTGACTGGTCAGCTTTAAAGTCTACAGTGGTTCTCAAGGGCAATATTTTAGTACGCTATCTGGCGATGATTACTGCCTACTCTATCTTTACTAATCTCAGTGCAGGTATGGGAACTGAAGTGGTTGCAGCTAACGGACTATTGCTTCAGATCGTGCTTTTGAGTCAATTTACGGTTAATGGAATTGGTTTGACTACTCAAACCTTGACTGGTAATTTTAAAGGTAAAGGTGAAACAGACCAGATGATGCCCTTGTTAAGCGTGGCAATGTTCTCTAGCTTGAGCATTTCTCTAATCTTCGCCTCTGTTTCGATTCTCTTCCCCCAAACCATATTTACTTTGCTTACCAGTCACGGTGAAATAAGCCATTCCGCGATCGCCTATATTACCTGGTTACTCCCTCTCTTATCCTGCGGTGCTATGGCTTTCGTCCTCGAAGGATATGTGATTGGCATTAAAGAAAGCGCGAAACTCCGCAATTCTGCTTTGACTGCTTTAGGATTTGGATTTGTTCCCGTGGCTTGGTTTGCTTGGTATCTCCAAAATAACCACTTGCTCTGGTTATCTTTAACCATGTATATGGCAACTCTAGCTGTTTCTCTCGGCATAAAAATCTGGGGAATTCAGACTAGTGACAATCTATCTTGGCAGAACGAATCATAGCCTTAAATTTACGTTAAGACGATTTAAAGTGGCTATCTGCTCTTAAGATGTTGGCTAAATAATGTAGGAGGGAAATAATTTTCCTCCTCTTTTTTTGTTTAATCAATAACGAAGCGCAATCCCATCTAAATGAAGAGAATTATTCCGCTTTTGGTTATTGGTCATTGCATTGCTCATTGGTTAGATTCACGCACCATCAAAGCTGCTAACGATGTTTTTTAGAATCATTTCTGATGACGATACAGATAACTATTTAAGCTTGAATATATTGATTGCTTATTACTGTGTTCTTGAAAATTTACACCAGTTTTCGTGCTTAGTAGACCACATCTTGGTATTAGGCAGGGGAGCAGAGGAGACTCAGAGATGGGGAAGATGGGGAAGATAGGGGAGAAGTAAAAACTGAGAACTAAAGACCAATGCCTAATGACTAAAAACTAAAAACTAAAAACTCCGAACTCCGAACTCCGAACTGTGTTCTATTAAACTGAAAATCGCTGTAAGAACAGTTTTAAATTAATTTAAACCAAAGTTTTTGAGGTGATTTTCTAAAAAGAAAAATTTCTCGCTTTTTGTTCCGATTTTGCCACCTTTTCTCTACTACTCTAGATGATGAAAGATGTTTTGGAATTGTAAATATTAAGTCATGAATTATAAGCTAGATCTACTAAAGATAGTTCCATTAGTAACAGTAACTACGGCAGTTTTAGCACCTGTCGAAATGGCAACAGCAGGTCCTGGTAACGACCATAGCCATGATGCTGAAATTACCGAACACAGTGTAATTTTAGATGCAGAAGCAGAAGATCATAGCGCAGCAGGCGGTTATGAAACCGCAGGCGACCACGGCGCAGATGCAAAGCACAGTGTAGTTAAAGCAGGAGCAACAGCAGCAGGTGACCACGGTGCAGCAGCAGGCGACTACGGTGCAGCAGCAGGCGACTACGGTGCAGCAGCAGGCGACCACGGCAAACATAAAGGTGGTATTCCTCAAATATTGCTTTCACCAAAAGCGCAGAAAATTGAATTTTTTGCTTTTTTAAGTGCGATCGGATTGAGTGTATTAGCGCCAGAGCTTTTTCATCGTACTAAAAAGGATACTCAAAATGTCATCCACCTTAAAAATAATCAGACACAAAAATCTTCAGATTATAGATCTGAAAATCATCAACATCAAGCCAAGGCTGATGTACCTCATGCTCGATTAGTTAAATTCAGTCAAGAGACTGAAGACGTACAGGAGGAAACTACACATGTCAAACAAGACACTCCTTCTTTCAAAGTTGTTTCTGACTCTACTGAGCCTTATACTATTCCCACTAAAAAGTTAGGTAAATTTGACACTGACGTAAAAATCAAAATAGAAAACTGGAGTCAGCCCGATAGAGATGCTGCTTAAAAATACTTCGCAGAAGCAGTAAATTTCCCCACTTACTCAAGAGGCAAACTAGCAAGGGAAATAAAAATTTTGAATTCAAAAGCTTTGCCACAATTTTAACTAGTAGATCGATCTATATCTACTTCTGCTAGTTAAATAATTTCTTCAAAACCAAAAAACTAACTAATTAAGGAGAAAATCAAATGAATAACGCCATTAAATATGAAAGCTAAATCTCGTAGTTTCGATGCTAGATTTGGTCTCAAGCGAATGTTTCGTAGCTTGGATAAACTACAAGATATAGTCGTATTTTGTTTTTGATGTTGGTCAGCTACAAAGTTGAAGGCACAGTAGATCACTAAATAGACAGTATCGAATAGCTAATTTTGCTTCTTTAGTTAGATTGCGACAATCTAAACCTTCAATCAGATTTTGCGACATTTGCCCGCAATGCGGAGCGCGGGCTATATATCTATCTTCTTCTAATAACTAGTACAACACGGTAAAAATAAAACACCCATTCAAAAAGCTTAATACCATAGCCAGAAAAACTTTTGTCTTCCGCAAAACGGTACTAGTAATGTGGGCATAAATATACCTACTCCTAATACGATTAATACGATTTTAAGTCCTGACAACGATTAGTAAATAAATATAATGCTTACACAAATTGTACGCCCTCTAGTAGATACACAAATTCGTCGATTAGCTAGTTCTCAGGCTACATATTCTACTTTAATAGAAACGATCGCCAGATGGCTGAGTTATTTAGGAGTAAAAGCCCAAGTTACTTATCTGGCTCATCAATCGGAAAGAATTAAAGTATCTCTCTCGGTGGGCAAACCAGACCTTTGTACGAACGAAGACTGGCAACAAATTTTATATAACCTCGATCGCCGAAAAACTGCTTCTCCTGTCAATGGTTACGATGAGCTGATGCCCGCACAGAGAAGTAAACTCCAAAGATTATTTGCTTATTTAATCCAAACTAGTCAGTCCGAAAAACCAACTAACTCCAACTCACTTTCTGACTCACTAAATAATTTAAATTTAGATGACTTTATGCTTATGGGAGTTCGCTCGGCTTTAAAAATTCCTCAATCAGTCGATAGATTACTCAAAGAACTCGAACCTGAAGTAGTGGCACTAGCTTTACCCCAAGCAATAGAAATTGCCCTTCTCGACCGTCAAATGAACCCAGAAACAGAAGTTGCGATCGTCTCTATGTTAAAAGCAACTAAAACTGTTAATCAATAGAAAATTTTTCTCTTCAATTAAAACTTCAATCAGGGATTAATAGATAAATACCCACGAGACCGATCGCTTCGATCGCTCGTGGGTATTACTTTGCTAGGAATATTAGAGAAAAGTAATACCATTTATCTTTAGTAACAAGAAAATTTGGTATGAACAGGGAATGGAGAACTGATTGAGAACTACTGATATTGTTTGAGTTTTTAGTTAAGACAGATGGAGTAATAAGTAATAAGTAATAAGTAAGTAGTAAGGTAGGCAAAAAAACTGACGCTTGTTCGATCTTGGCAAGAAATAAAATTTGCACTCTTCGTACTAGCTTTATGCGAAGCCCGCGCATGACTCGCTGCGCACATTGTACCCTTGTGGTATCGCGGTATCCGTGATAGACGCGTCGCCCATCCTATCATTAATGACTACATATCAAAAACCCAAGAGTGTTGGTCAAGCAGACAAATCATCCGTGTTCATCCGTGTTCATCCGTGTTCATCTGTGGACTCTTTTAATACAACAAATTAAGCTTGCCACGCCACTAGTAAAGTGGGCAAAAAAACTAACGCTCCTTTAATCCCTACCATTAATGACCTACCTCACAACCAAAAATCGTCGTATATATAAACAAAAAAAAAGAATATCTAATCTAGATATTCTTAGAAAATATTGTGTTGTTTAGATCTCAGAATTTAAAGCTAAATAATTTTATTTTACGCTGCTTTCTTTTCTCCTTGAGAGACAATTTGAATTACATTGTCTTTACCAGCAGCTTTTTGAATTTTAAGGTTTTTAACGTTGGTAATTTGGTGAATTTTATACTGCTTGTCAACAATGCTTAATCGGTGTGTTCTGTTAACGTTCATGTATCTATCCTGTTTAGTGTCGCTTAGATCTTAGAGTTGGAAGTTAGATAATTCTAGGCTGCTTCTCTTTGTTCTTGAGAGACAATTTGAATTACATTGTCTTGACCAGCAGCTTTTTTAATTTTGAGGCTTTTAGCACTAACAATTTGGCGAACTTTATACTGGCGATCGACAATATTTAATCGGTGTGTTCTGTTAACGTTCATGTATCTATCCTGTTTAGTGTCGCTTAGATCTTAGAGTTGGAAGTTAGATAATTTTAGGCTGCTTCTGTTTGTTCTTGAAAGACAATTTGAATTACATTGTCTTGATTAGTAGCTTTTTTATTTCTTAAGCTTTTAGCACTAATAATTTGACGAACTTTGTACTGGCGATCGACAATGCTTAATCGGTGTGTTCTGTTAACGTTCATGTATCTATCCTGTTTAGTGTCGCTTAGATCTTTAAGTTGGAAGTTAGATAATTTTAGGCTGCTTCTCTTTGTGCTTGAGAGACAATTTGAATTACATTGTCTTGACTAGTAGCCTTTTGAATTCTTAAGCTTTTGGCACTAACAATTTGGCGAACTTTATACTGGCGATCGACAATGCTTAATCGGTGTGTTCTGTTAACGTTCATGTGTTTATTCTTTCTCGTTTCGTTCTATGTAAAGAATATAAGACATGGAGAGTGACAAACTAGGGACAAAAAAGCTCAAATTGAAATTATTTTTCTAGGAATTTTTACTTATTAATTACTTAATAATTTGAAGCTAATAATTGAACTTGCAACACACTTCTTAATCATACAATATGCTTAATACAAATCAAGAATAAATTTTCTAGCCAATTTAAGGTTTGCTTTGGTTAGCTCGATACCTATTTGTAGTTTAAATTGTAATTAAGATTTTCCTTGGCTCGACCCCAGTTTAAGGATCGCTGATTTCAAGCTCTGGGGTAATATAGACCAAATATTTTGAAGGGCAGAGCTTCGATCCCTTTATTTTTGGAGGAGTCGTGACAATTACTAGATTTTTCGATTTTGTTCCTAGTTTGTTACTTTCTATAGACTAATATATGGTCAACTCAGATAAATAAAGATAGAAGTGTTTAAGAGAAGTTTAGAAATTTAGCTTGTCTCAAACAGATTTTTGCTATCAAGATTTTGGATTTTGATTTATCGGCATCAAGTAATAAAAAATCGATAGTCAAAACGCATCAAAAATTTCCATTAACTACACACTTTGCTATCTGTACAAGGCTCAACAATGTCAACAAAAAGAGGTATTTTTGATGAGTAACGTTATTCCCTTTAATAATATCAGCACTAACAGCGATACTAATAGCGAAATTCGCCGTGCTTCTTTTTATTCTCAAGCAGGGAATCCAATAATTCAATCAACTGCTCGCGTTCATCCTTTGGCTGCCGTTACTGGCAATGTTCATCTTGGCAAAAGAGTGACAGTTGCCCCTGCTGCATCTATTCGCGGTTATGAAAGTCAAGTAATTTGGGTAGGCAACGATGTCAAAATCCAGGACGGTGCAGTGCTTCATGCTCTAGAGGCTTCTCAGTATCAAGATTTTATTGAAGAAGCAGTAGTAGAGGTAGAAGGAGAATTTTACGGTGTTTACATCGACGATGGCGTAACTCTAACCCATCAGTCTCAGGTACACGGCCCTGCTAGTATCGGTGCGGATACCTATATTGGTATGCAGTCATTAGTTTTCAAAGCTATAGTTGGTAGCAACTGTATCATCGAACCCAAAGCGTTAGTGATGGGGGTAGAAATTGGAGATGGTAGATACGTACCAGCTGGTGCTTTAATTACTACTCAGGCAGCAGCCAACGCTCTACCTTACATCGATCGCAGCTACACCTATCAAGATTTTAGTCGAGCAGCAGTCAGCACGAATAACCAGTTAGCAACTGGCTATCAACCAGAAACGAAGCCCAAACGAAAGAGTGCTTAATTTCTAGGTCGAGATAGCCAGAACGTTGCTAACCAGGAAGCCTAGAGACTCCTAACCAACTACCAATTGCTTCAGGAGTCTTGGCGGTTGCCCGATTCAATCGCTAACGATTACAGATGAGACTATTACAAATTAAATAAGCTTGTCAAGATTCGCTTTTAGCGAAACATTTTTAGAAACAAAATTATTTTTCGATGGCGTAATGAATCCTCAACTTCCAAGTTCTAAATCACTACCAAGTAATAAAAATTCTTCCCTTAAGGAATTTAGTGTATCGACTCAAACTGAATTATTTGCCAATCTCAAACAGGTTAAATTCAGCGGTCAGTTGGTGCTTACCAATCCTCAAGGAATTAGATGGACTGTATATCTCCATTCAGGTCATGTCTTCTATGCTGACGGAGGAACTCATGCAGTAAAACGATGGTATAGAAATCTGACTACCTTTTTACCAGAACAAATTCCTCACATAGCCAGTTGGGAAGCTGAAGCGGATGAAATTGTAGTTAAAGACCTCAATCAATGCTGGCAGTATCAGCTTCTGTGTCATTGGGTCAAGCAGGGTAGAATATCCCGCGAGCAAGCGACTAAAATTGTCTGGTCAATCTTAGTCGAAACTTGGTTTGACGCTACCCAAAGCCAAGAGGCTGCTTACGAACTCAAGCAAATTTCGTCTTCTTCTCAGGGAATAATTTTGCTCGATGGCAGTAGAGTAGTTGCGGAAGTCGAAAGACAACGCCTTGGTTGGCAAAAAGCGGGGATAAATTGTCTCAATCTCAACCAATCTCCAGTAATCAAGCAGCTAGAGCAAATGCAGCAAAGCACCTCTGCTACGGTCTTTCAGATGCTCAGCAATCTATTGGATGGTCAAAAAACCCTGCGAGATTTGGGTATTGAGATGAGGCGCAAACCGCTAACGGTTACTAGTTTTCTCATGCCCTATATTCAATCAGGATTGATTGAATTGGTCAATGTACCCGATTTACCTGCTCCTGTCTCAGCTACATCCCCTACTACTGTCGATCGCCCTTTGATCGCCTGTGTTGATGATAGTCCCTTGATCTGTCAGTCTATGGAAAAATTTCTGACTGCTCAAGGCTATCGTTTTACTGGCATCAACGAACCTTTGAGAGCATTTAGCGTCTTGTTGGCTCTCAAACCAGATCTAATTTTTCTAGATTTGATGATGCCCAATACCAACGGTTACGAGGTTTGCGAAAAATTACGTCGAATTTCTCACTTTAAGCATACTCCAATTGTAATTTTGACGGGGAATGACGGCGTGATCGATCGCATGAAAGCAAAAATGGTTGGTGCTACGGGTTTCTTGAGTAAAAACAAAGTCGATGCCACAGCAGTGATGGAAGTTTTAAATAAACATCTGCGACACTGTACCCTTAGCCAGTTAACAATCGGCGAGTCTGTCAGGGCGATCGAGGGCAGTAAAGCTGCATAATTACTCAATTTAACCCTGGAGTCCGATCTCGCTCGATTCAAACCTTTTTGTAACTCTAAACCCTTAACCCTCACCACCAAAAACTTATTCAAATTAGCCCAGGTTTAGAACCATGAACAATATCTCAATTGTATTTCCGCTTTTAAATTCCTTACGCCACAAGCTCGAATCAATCGAAATCAATAGTCCGCTAATCGCTCATCTATTTTGCAAGTTAATTCCCTCTCGTTGTCCTTTCGAGCGAGAGATCGAAGTTTTCGGTCGGACTATTGTTTCTATTCCACCTCTTTGTAAGCTTAATCCTGTTTACGAACAGCTAGTGGCTTTGCGTTACAAGTCTTTATGCTACTTAGCAGACGAGTGTGGAGAGGATATAACACTGTATTGCTAATTATCTCTACCTAAGACCATGAACCACAAAATTATCAATTTTAACTCTAGTTGTTTCAACTGGCATTTGTTGGCTGCTGTCTACTTTAATAATTTATCGAAGAGGAAAAAGAATGAACACCGCTCTGGTTGTGGAAGATAGTCTGATTGAGCGTCAAGCGATCGCTCTAATTTTAAATCGCGCTGGGTTTGAAGTCTTAACAGTCACTAGTGGCGAAGAAGCTCAAGAAAAAATTGGTAGTTGTCAGCCCGATGTGATTATTCTCGATGTTATCTTGCCAGGGCGCAGTGGTTTTGAAATTTGCCGTAACCTGAAAGCGAACCCAGAAGTAAATCAGATCCCGATTATTTTCTGTTCGAGTAAAGCCACCGAACTCGATAAGTTTTGGGGACTCAAGCAGGGGGCTGCTGCTTATCTTACCAAACCTTTAGCTTCTGATGAGCTTCTACAGACGATTGAAGGGTTGATCGAAGTTGAGATTTAAGATTCGAGAGTATTTTAAGAAGACAATAAGAAGGCACTTTTACAAAGGAAAAACTTATGACATCTAACTTATCAATCGAGTCGGAACAAGGAACCTTGCTTTTCGGCAATTCGCAATCTACATTGAAGAGAAAGTCATCCCCACCGCCTCCTGCCCAGGAAAAAAAGCAATTTTTGCGACTAAATCTCACGACCGAGACGGTGACTCTGCTACCAATCAAACACCTGACCGAAGTGGCGACGATCTCGTCAGAGAAAGTTGCCTCGATGCCCCATATGTCTCCTTGGATTATGGGGACTCATAACTGGCGGGGTAATATTTTGTGGCTCGTGGATTTAGGCTATTTGGTAGGGCTAAAACCTTTGTATCAACAAGTGTCTTCTTCGACCTATACCGCAGCCATCTTACAGTTTTTCCCCAAAAATGCAGAGAGTCAAGCGGTGGGGTTGGTTGTCAGACAGGTAGGCAGCATCGAACGCTGCGATGCCGATTCAATTCAACCTATTTCTCTCTCCGCTTCAGATACTAAATTAGCTAAGTTTCTTCAAGGTTACTGGTTAAAGTCCGAATCAGAAGTACTAGCAGTATTAGAGCCAGATTCTATTTTGCAAGCAGTATCCCAAAGCCCTTAGTTCTCTCTCCCAGACCTTAGTCCCCAATCTCAAAAGGTATATTCCATGATTACTAATCTTTTAGGATCGGATTATTCCGATTCGGCCAACAACGATAATTCAGCTACGACAAATTCTTTAGTAAACAAGCCAGTGAATTCAAACGGCGATACAACCGTAGTCTCGCGACCTGCTGTAAGCAGGAACCAATGCTGGGAGCAGCGTCTAATCAACTCTTGGAAACAGATAAGCCTACGTAGAAAAGCAACTCTATTTGCGATCGCCCTTGGGATCTTTCCCGTCGCCCTAGTCGGAGGGATCGCTCACCAGTTGGCTGCCCGTTCCTTAACCAAGCAGATCGTGAGCGAACAAGAAAGTCGTACTTTTGATATCGGTCAGAAGGTCAGTCTATTTACCAATCATATTATTAGTGATGCTAACACCATCGCCGCTTCACCTTTGTTAGCCGACCCGCAACTGAGCGCGCAAGCTACGGACGAACATAAGGTGGCATTATTAAATGATTTTATTAAAAAACATCCTTTAGAAAGATACGATAACATTGCCGTGTACGACCCAAATGGCAATTTGTTGTTTCAGTCGCAATCCACTGACCCACTAGATCCTGAAGAAAACTATAGCACCCACGACTATTTCCAAAGGGCAATCTCTAGTAAGTCGGCTGCGGTTAACGACCCAGAAATTCATACAGAATCGGGTAAAAATAACCTATCGGTGGCTTCTCCAATTTTAAACAGACAGACTGGAGAGGTACTGGGGGTGGTTCGGTTACAAATGTCTCTCAGTCATTGGAAAAAAATCTTTCAGTATGTTAAAGCCGAAGGTTGGGAATATAGATTAATCGATACTGAGGGCTATATTTTTGATACCGACGAATCCGACTACATCGGGCAGTCTACAGGTAGCGACCTCAAAAAGCTACCTCAATTACAGGCAAAAATTAGCTTTCAAAAAGAAAATAACTTCAACGAAGATGCCTTGATCGCCACAGACATCATGAAGGATCTGAATGATGACACTCAGGTAGTAGCTAGTGTGGCGGCCATTTCCAACGTGCAGGGAGTCATGGCTCCTGGCTGGGAAATTGTTTTATCCCGTCCTGTAGATCAAGCTTTTGCATCCTTGAGACAACTACGTCTAATTTTGCTCTTGGGTACTACTGGTGCTGCTTTATTAGTCGGAGCGATCGCTGCTGTAGTAGTTAGTCGAGCTACGGCACCAATTGTAGAAGCAGCAGGGGCAGTTGAGAAGATCAGTCAAGGGGATTTAGATACTCGGCTAGAGGTTGCGGGAAGAGACGAGCTAGCTGTTTTGGGGACTAACATCAACAAAATGGCGAAAAAGTTAAAGTTATTTATGCGCTATCAGGCAGCAGAAGCCAAGCGATCGCAACGCCTCAAAGATATCACCCTCAAACTTTCGCGGGCAGAAAGTTCCAAAGAGGTATTTCAAGTAGCTCTCCAAGAAATCCTTCTCGCTTTAGAGGCAGACCGCGCCCTGATCTATCGTTTAGAACCAGGTGGTGAAGGGAAAATTCTTGCCGAATCTACGGTGGGTCAATCCACTAGCTTGCTTCAGGCACAAACCACCAGCCTCGAATACCTCGAAAAATACTTTGCTGAGAATCGCTTGAACAAGGTACAGGCAATTTCTAACATCTATACAACTAATCTCGATGTCAATCACCTCCAGCAACTAGAAGCTTGGGATGTCAAAGCAGAACTAATTGCACCTTTTTCTACGGGCAAAGATTGCCAAAACTTACTCGTCCTGCATCAGTGCGGTCAGTCGCGTCAATGGCAGCAAATAGAAATTGACTTCTTTACTCAGCTTGTCTCTCAGGTAGTACTGGCTTGGGAAAGAACCAACCTCTTACAACAGCAAAAAACCGCCAGAGAAGACTTACAGTATCAAGCTCTCGGTTTGTTAACTGAAGTAGAACCAATCAGTAGAGGTGACTTAACGATTCGCGCTACGGTGACAGAAGGTGAAATCGGTACGATCGCCGATTCCTATAATTCCACCGTCGAAAATCTGCGCGAGATCGTCCTCCAGGTACAAAAATCAACTACTCAGATGGCAGCGGCCACCAGTAACAGCGAAGAGTTTGCCCGTTCTCTCTCTGAAAGAGCCTCGCTACAGTCTCAGGCGATCGCTGCGGCCCTCAATCAAATTCAAGCCATGGCCGAATCAGTCCAAGCGGTTGCGGTCAATACTGAGGAAGTAGAATCTACCTTCCAAGAAGTATTACAAACCGTAGCGACTGGCGATGCAGCCATGGATCGTACCGTAGCGGGAATCTTGGACATCCGCGAAACAGTTGCCGAGACAGCTAAGAAAGTCAAGCGGTTGGGAGAATCTTCTCAAAAGATTTCTAAGGTGGTCAATCTAATCGGTAGCTTTGCCTCTCAGACCAATCTTTTAGCTCTTAATGCCTCTCTAGAAGCTTCTCGTGCGGGAGAAGAAGAACACAACTTTACTGTAGTGGCAGAAGAAATTAGAACTTTAGCGCAGCAATCTGCTGAAGCTACAACCGAAATTGAAAAAATAGTAGCTAGCATTCAGTTAGACACCAAAGAAGTGTTCAAGGCGATGGAAGAAGGGATCGAACGAGTAGTCATCGGTACCAAGCTAGTAGATGAAACTCGTCAAAGCCTCAATCAAGTTGCTGCTTCCAGCCAAAAAGTCAACAGTCGGATTGCTGAGATTGCCCAAGAAACAGTCGAAGAGTCTCAAGTTAGTCAAAAGATTACCCGCACTATTGCTGAAGTAGCAGAAATGGCAAATACAACTTCTACCGATGCCGAACAAGTATCAGTTTCGACTAAAGAGTTACTGGCGGTAGCTGAGGAGTTACAGGCAAGTGTTAGTCGCTTTAAAGCGTAGCGATCGCACTAGGGACGGGACTATAGAGACGTTTCATGAAATGTCTCTAGGAATGACTGACGACTAAGGACTAATGTACGGGCGTTTCGCGAAAGTAGGGGCGAACGAACGTTCGCCCCTACTAACAACATTGAATTTTTATTTATAAATTGGAGAATTAATTGCTGTGAATTCTGGAATTAGACAAGCTCAAAGTTTTGATGCCAATTATCAACTGCTAGATCTCGATCTAGATCGCCTTCAGCGCAGAAGCAAACGGATGCGTAATTCTTGGCTACTTTGGTTTACTCTCTTGACCTCAGTCATACTTTTCCTATTTAGCAACTACTAATCAATGTAACAAAAAAATTCAGCAAGAAGAATGAGGACGTGACACCCGCGTCGAACGTCTGTTTATCTCGTCCGACATCCCCATACCACCAATTAAAAATCAAAAAAGTTTAGAGCAAAGAGGAGAGGCGATCGCTGGAGTTTAGTAAAGTTTATACGCTCCGTCCGATCGCTCCTTAAATACCCATGATTGACTCAGAAATTCACGATCAAACCTATCAATTTTTCTTAGAAGAAGTTCCCGAACTTTTGCAGATTCTCGAAACAGGTCTGCTCAATTTACACCAAGAACGCAGTTCTGCCCTAATTCACGATTTGATGCGTTCGGCTCACTCAATCAAGGGTGGTGCAGCTACCGTTGGACTCGATTCTCTGGCAACTATTGCCCATCGCTTGGAAACCATCTTAAGAGGTCTGCATAGCGATAAGGTAGAGCTAGACAGTGAATTAGAAACTTGGCTGCTACAGGCTTATGATTGTTTAAAAGACCCCCTACAACAACAGATCGACCAGGGCAGCTTCGATCCACAGTTAGCTTTGAGTAATGCCGAGTACATTTTTACTAAGATAGAAAACCAACTGGGAGAGGTTTTAAAAGAGGCAGATGGCTATCTTCCTAGCTCTAGCGAGATGGGAGTTGATATGGTGTCTTCAATCTTTGAAGTAGATGTGGCACAGGGCATAGAACGCCTGTCTCTAGTATTGGAAAATCCTCAAGATTATGAGGTAGCAGGAGAATTACGCGCTCAAGCTGAAGTTTTTGCTGGATTTGCGGAGATTTTGAGCTTGCCTGGTTTTGGCGAGATTGCAGCTACGGCGATCGCGGCCCTAGATGCTCATCCCGATAAAGTTTTAGAAATTATCCCCTTAGCATTGGCGGACTTTAAAGCCTCAAGAGAACTAATCTTAGGGGGCGATCGCCAGAGTGGAGGTAGTCCTTCGGAGGCGTTAAAAGCATTTTCCTTAACCACGCCAGCCGAGCTAAAACCAGACTTTGAGCCTTTGTTCTCGTCCGACGTACCAACTGCAATACTCAACACTGACTGTATCAAAGAGTCTTTAGATAATATCGAGAGTCTTTTCCCAGAAGAGGAGGAAGAAATAGATTTTGCCGATTTTGAAATCATCAGCGAGGCGATCGTCGATCCCGAACCAGAACCAGAACCAGAACCAGAACCAGAAATAATCGCTA